>NZ_JBNNMF010000005.1:0-197331 GCF_050272495.1 Solibacillus cecembensis
CAAGCGAAATTAAACAACCAGTCGCCGGTTCAATACCGACAACTGGTTGGATAAATGCTTTTTTGACCTCTGTCTTATATACGGGGGTCAGTCCCAATAGAGGCAAATGCTTTTTTATTATGCTTTTAAAATGACTTACTATTCGCGATATGCACTTTTATTTGCTTGCCTTTAATTGTTGTTGTTTTCATTGCCTTTAACACTAAATGGCCTTTACCATTCAAGATTTCGATAAAGGTTGATGTATCTAAAATCGTAATGATCCCAATATCATCTCCCGTCATACCTGGGATTTTGGCGATTGTCCCTACAAAGTCTACCGCACGCAATTTCTTCTTCTTACCGCCGTTGAAATAGAGCTTCGTAATTTGTGCATCTACTTTAGCACTTTTCGATTTTTTCTTAATCGGCATGGCATCCATTTTTTGTTCAAATGCATCTTGGTTTGCCGCTACTGCCTCTGCTGTTGGAAGTGGGACTTTCGCAAGCTCAAATTGAATAAATTCTTCAATCCCCGCTAAAAATTTTTGCTCATAAGGTGTTACAAGCGTAATCGCTTTACCTGATAATCCCGCACGACCTGTTCGACCTGTCCGGTGAACATAAGCTTCTTTTTCTAGTGGGAGGTCATAGTTAACGACAAGTGAAATATTTTCCACGTCAATCCCGCGCGCTGCCACATCTGTCGCAACTAAATAACGGAACTTACCGCGCTTATAGTCATCCATTACCATTAATCGGGTAGACTGCTCCATCCCGCCATGTAGCTTGTCGACACTATATTCTAAATCATATAAGCGGTCATGTACTTCATCTACACGATCTTTTGTGCGGCAAAAAATAATACAGCTGTCTGGATTTTCAATAATTAATGTCTTTTTTAATACGTCAAATTTTGCTTCCTCTGGTACTTCCATCGCGACATGCTCTATATGAGATGCTGTTTGCTGCGCTTGCTCCACTTCAATATCAACAGGCTGGTTCATATGGCGCAACGCTAATGTTTTAATTTCAGCCGGCACAGTTGCTGAAAAGAGCATCGTTACACGTTCTTTTGGTAAGTACGATAAAATCGCTTCCACTTGGTCTAAAAAGCCCATATTCAGCATTTCATCTGATTCATCTAAAACAAGATACTTTATTTTTTCTAGCTTAAGCGTTCCCTTTTCAATGTGGTCGAGTACACGGCCAGGCGTTCCTACCGCAACATGCGTTTTTTGCTTCAGCTCATCTTGCTGATAACGAAATGGCTGTTTGCCGTATAGTGCTGTCGCTTTAATACGTTTGTAGCGCCCAATATTCGTGAATTCTTCCTTTACTTGTACGGCTAATTCTCTTGTCGGTGTTAGGACAAGTGCTTGCGGTTTATTTTCTAACCATTCGACGTTTTCACAAATCGGAATCGCAAATGCAGCTGTTTTCCCACTACCAGTTTGTGATTTTGCGATGATATCTTCTTTATTTAGTGCAATTGGCAGGACTCTTTCTTGAATTTCTGTTGGCTCTGTATAATCTAAATCCCCTAGTGCGCGGATGATTTCTTCAGATAAATTAAATTGTTGGAATGGTTTACTCATATATTTGCTCCTTTTATTCTTAACTTAGTTATACGCAATTGCTGGATCAACAATCGCAATAAATTTTTTCGTTGCTCTTGATAGTGGTACTGATTTCAAATGAACAATTCCAATACTACGCTTTGGTACTTCTAGTTGTAAACGGACTTCATGCAAAATCCCTTTATCCAAATAATCCATTGCAAACTCTTTCGTCACGCTTGCAACGCCCAAATTGATTTTCGCAAACTCTAACACTAAATCATGAGAACCTAATTCAAATTCAGGTGAAATGGAATACCCTTGTTCTTTTAAATAATTTTCTACATAATTTCGTGAATTTGCTTTTTTTTCTAAAAAGATTAACGGTAACTTCATCAGCATATCCAAACTAATTGGCTTTTTCGTTAAATTTCTATACTTTTCACCACATACGAATATGTCATGAACTTCCTTACACGGTACGACTTGCAATTGTTCATCTACTATTGGTAAGTTACAAATACCTACATCGGCCTCTCCCGCTTTAATAAACGCCAATATTTCAGTCGTCGTACCATTTAATACCTTCAACTTAATTCCAGGATATTTTACATGAAATGCTTCTAAATAGGGTAAAAGAAAATAACGGGAAATCGTATCTCCTACACCAATTCTTAGCTGACCTGTTGTTAAATTTTTAAATTCTAATATTTTTTCTTCCCCAGCATCTAAAATGCCAAGAGCTGAATTCACATATTCATGTAAAAGCTTGCCCTCATTTGTTAATGTAACTCCTTTTGGGGTACGATTAAAAAGTAAGGTTTCAAGTTCTTTTTCAAGCTTTGAAATCGTTTGACTGACTGCGGGTTGTGTCATATATAATTCTGCCGCTGCCTTCGAAAAGCTTTGATTACGACTTACAACATTAAAAATCCGATACGATTCGAGCTTCGCAATCATATAAGCACCTCTTATATCAGTTATTAGAATGATTAATTTTACTTATACCATAAATTTAAGGTATAGTAAACCTTGTAAGAATAAGTCAAGACTTAATAAGTATAGAAACATACATTGATGGGAGAGATTATAATGGAACGTGTAGTAGGAACTGTTGTACGAGGTCTTCGTGGCCCGATTATTAATGAAGGGGACGACATTGTACAAATCGTTGTCGACACAGCATTAAACGCAGCAAAAGTAGAAGGTTTTGAAATCGCTGATCGTGATATCGTAACAGTAACAGAATCAGTTGTTGCGCGTGCACAAGGGAACTATGCAAAAATTGGAGATATCGCTGCTGATGTAAAAGCAAAATTCGGTGATGATACAGTTGGGGTAATTTTCCCAATCCTTTCACGTAACCGCTTCTCTAACATTTTAAAAGGGATTGCAAAAGGTTCAAAGAAAATTGTTCTTATGCTAAGCTACCCATCTGATGAAGTTGGGAACCATTTAGTATCACTTGATGAGCTCGACGAAAAAGGCGTTAACCCATGGACAGATGTATTAACAGAAGCACAATTCCGTGGTCACTTCGGCTACAAAAAACATACATTTACAGGTATTGATTATATTGAGTACTACAAAGAATTAATTATTGAACAAGGCGCAGAAGTAGAAGTTATTTTCTCAAACAATGCCAAAACGATTTTAGATTATACGAAGAGCGTGTTAACTTGTGATATCCACTCTCGTTTCCGTACAAAACGTATTTTAACTACTGCCGGTGCTGAAAAGGTATTTGGTTTAGACAATATTTTATCAGAATCAAATAATGGCTCAGGCTGCAATTCGCAGTACGGCTTATTAGGTTCAAATAAATCAACTGAAGATGGTATTAAATTATTCCCAGATAACTGTCAACCAATCGTTGATGACATTCAATCAAAAATTCTTGCAGCTACTGGTAAATTAGTTGAAGTAATGATTTACGGTGATGGCGCGTTTAAAGATCCTGTTGGTCAAATTTGGGAGCTTGCAGATCCTGTTGTATCTCCTGCCTACACACCAGGTCTTGATGGTACACCGAATGAGATTAAATTAAAATATTTAGCAGACAATGATTTTGCTGAATTACATGGCGAAGAATTAAAAGCAGCCATTAAAAATTACATCAACAATAAAGAAGAAGACTTAACAGGGAATATGGCCGCTCAAGGTACAACTCCTCGTAAATTAACGGATTTAATCGGTTCTTTATCTGACTTAACTTCTGGTTCTGGTGATAAAGGTACGCCTATGATCTATATCCAAGGTTACTTCGATAACTATACTAAATAAGTTTTCATTTGAAATCCTCATATGCCTTTAATGGCATGTGGGGATTTTTCAGTTTCCCCTCTGACCTTAACATTTATTATTTAATTGGCACTTTTACAAATGTCAGACTGTTGATAATATTAAGAGCAATTAAAACAAAACAAAGGGAGTGCTTACTGATGCAAACAACAAAAAGTTATACAGCCGCAAACGATCATCAAGCTGATTCAACTTTCCATACCGTGACGCCTGAACCTTTAATCCCAGGTTCGAACAAGAGAAACTCAAATGTAATACTTGCTGCAGAACCATTAAAATCTAGTCCTATGGCATATGGTAATAGCAATCAAACATACGACTTAATCGTAACGAGCCTGCTCATCTCACTTGTATTTGTTGCAACATTTTTCATTAATATTCGACTACCAATCGCAGCGAATGGCGGACTGGTTCACTTGGGTACAGGTATGTTATTTATCGCTGCAATTATGTTCGGTCCGAAGAAAGGGGCCATTGCGGGTGCAGTGGGGATGGCGTTATTTGATTTATTTTCAGGCTGGACTTTATGGGCGCCATTTACGTTAGTAGCACGTGGTGTGCAAGGTTATATTGTCGGGAAAATCGCCTGGTCAGGTGGCCGTAAAGGGAAAAGTCCTATTTTTAATGTAATTGCAATTATTAGTTCTGTTCCATTTATGTTATTAGGCTATTATGTATGTGAGCTCGTTATCTTTAAAAATTGGGTTATGCCTCTAGCCTCAATTCCAGGAAACTTAGTGCAAAATGCTGTTGGTATGTTAATTGCCATTCCTGTATGTTTGGCGTTAAAAAAATTGCCGCAATTTAAATAGTAAAAAGTTTAAGTACGTCACTAATATTTAGTGATGTACTTTTTTGTTTCATCTCATATTTTCATTCAGTAACTATCCAAAATTTTCCGTAAACTAGCCAATTTTCAAGCGTTACTCGCCAAAATATATCGAAAACTAGCCGATTTCGGTGTTGCACTAAAAAACGTGGTAAAAAGGATAGCTAGAGCAAATTCCCAAGCTCTACTATCCTTTCAGCTTTATTTCACTAACGCACTTATCGTTTTAAATGCATCGCCCTTCGCAATTTGCTGCATTTCAAATAATGCCATTTCGACACTTGTTAACTTTGCCCCTAATTGAAGCATTTTTTGAACGCCTACTTCGCGATTTCCAGCTGTACGTGACGTCACACAATCTGCTAATACTTCCACCTCATAGCCATTTGCTAGTAAGTGAGCGGCTGTTTGATACACACAAATATGCGTTTCAATACCTGCAAGCAATACCTTTTTTCTGCCCGTTGCTTCTAATTGTTCTACAAATGCAGGCGTATCATAAGCGCTAAATGTTATTTTTTCAATCGGCTTAATGCCCGTTAAATGTTGTGAAATTTTTTCCACAGTTGGCCCTAAACCTTTCGGGTATTGCTCTAGCCATAAAATAGGTAGCTGTAACGCTTGTGCTCCTTGTACCACTTTTGAAATGCTGTCGATTACAAATTCACTTTCATCCACAATTTGAGCTAGCTTTCCTTGAATATCAATTAACACTAATACCGTTTCTTCTGTCGTAAGCATAACATTTCCTCCCCTTTGCCTCATTTCTCTTTCATTATACTTGAAATTAAGCTAGAAAGGACGCTTTTCTTCCATTGAAAGGGAAGCAACTAGCCTGTATAGTGTTAACTAGAAACGGAGGATTCACAATGTTACGTCTTAGTTGGCTCATTAGTATGGGCATTAGTTTATTCGGTGTGATGCTTATTCAACACTTTTTCACAATGAAACCAGATGATGTTGCACAAGCCGGAAATCTTGGCGCACTTGGCTTAGCACTTGCTGTACCATTTATTCTGTTAAGCTTGTTTACTACATATCGTTTTTTCCTAGTAACATCGCGCCAGGCACGTGATCAATTGATGCGCCTCATCTATTTAATTTTTGGCGTCGCACTACTTATGGTGCTCATTTTTTATGCAATCGAGTTTAAAAATGATGTGTACGCTTCACTTGGTGGCAATACACATACAAAAGATTCGCAAATATACGGTTTTCCTGCGCTGAATGAATATACGAATCATGTTTTTCTAAACTTTTATACATTCGGAATTATTCATGTCGTGAGTGGTTTAGCGGCTACGATTATAGGCATTTTTAAAAAACCGTCTGTGATACAAGAAGACAAGAGTAATTAACTCTTGACTTCTCGTATCACTTTTTTTTACGAAACGGTAAAAACACTTATTTAAGAATACCCGTCCCTGTTATTTCCACTTCTATATTAGGTTTTATATCAATCGTAGGAAACGTGTTAGGCCAATCGATTTCCTTCCACGTTTCAGGATGATAAGCCATTAGTTCCCTACCAATTCCAAAATAATCACAATTGGCTTTTTGTAATTGTTCAATGACCTTTTCTGCTTTTTCGGTTAATTGCTTAGAAATTTCCTTATTCAATTTAAGTTCTTTTTCATGATCAAATAAATGATCTTTCGGATATTCTACTACTGTAACATTTAATTTCACATTAATTTCAACAGAAACATTATGACTTTTATCGACTTTTACCTTTAACTTTTGATCCTTTAAAAAAGCATTAGTCGTGATGAATTGATTCTGACGTTGTTCTTCTTCTGGATTGACATTGAAGCTTAACGTTGAACTTGCCCCATGTTCTCCATTCAAATATAACAAGACTGTTCCATCTTCGCCCTCTAATACTGTACCTGTGAAGCTCGTATCATGAAAAAGAGCCATTCCAGCTACATCGAAAGTGTCTGAATTTTTTGTTTTTATATACGGCAGCGCAAAATCTATCCCTGGGTCAAATAAATCCGGGCAAACAGATTGAATCGAAACACCAGGAATTAGGGTTTGTTCTTCTGTTTCTATTAAAGCCTTAAATATTTTTTCACTAATAAAAACATCCTCTGACATTTTCATATTAAGGAGCTCCTTAGCAGTGCCTTCAGCAACGACCAGTTTTGCCCCTAAGGAATTTCTTGGATCCCTATAAAAAACATCTATAATTGGAAGAATATCTTCTCCCGCTAAATCCTCTCCAAGCATTAGAACTTGCATTTTATTCGATGCGTATTTTCCACCAAGCTGCTTTTCAATGTAGGTCCGCGTTTCTCGCAATGTATTTCCAGCAGCACTATAAATAACGTTTGCCGTAGCAGGCTTTCCTGTCCCCCCACTGTCTTGTTTGATTTGTCTGATGACGGATGTATTCATTATTTTATCATCGTCTTCTACGTCTAGACCTATCCCTACTACTAAGCTATTATCTTTTAATAGCCGTACATCCCAACAGCCCGTTAATAACCATACATTCATAACGATCAAGATGAGCATTCCTTTTTTCATACAGATGAACTCCTATAGTTGTATTTTTTCCTTACTATTGACACAAGTAAAGTAAGGAGTGGAAAAAATACAGTAAAGATATAACTGCTAGCAGTAATATATTTACTAAATTGTTTCATTTCGAACTCGGAAGAAAGAAATAAACCTAAAATAAACACAATGAGCGGCAAGTACCAAATGGTGTACTTTCTTTGCCCTTTATGTAGGGTATACGCTGCACCTTTACTTGATAAATAAAAATATGTTACAAGGGAGGTTGTCATTGGTATAATCCAAATCGATAGGAAAATTAGATCGAGTCTCTCAACCCATTGGAAATTCACTGCTTTTAATAAATATAATACAGGTTCTGAAATAATCTTAATTTCCGCAGGACTAAATATTAGATAGCAAGCAATCGTAAAATAAACATACATCAAGGTCCCCGTCATATTTGCCAATGAGACGCTTTTTAATGATTGTTTATACGTCCCCTCCACGAAAGGTAAAACGACTGCAATTATCTCAAATCCTAACATGGCTACAATGGCATCATGGGCTCCCATCGTAATATTCCCCACTCCCGATTGTCCCATCGGAAATAAATAGGCCCATTCGAAATTGAATGTGAAGGCGAACCAAGGAAGTACGATGGAAATGATGACTACTCCAGCGGTTAACATATAAAATCGAGCCAACACCCGCAAATTGCTCTTTCCTATATAGATTGCTGTTGCCAGTATAATCAAGAGTAGAATTGAAAACGGTGTATACCCTAATATCCATTCTTTTAAAAGATTTGCAAACAGAAGCGCTAATAAAGCCATAACAAGCAGAAAGTAAACGGTGTATAAAATGTTAATAAATTTCCCTACATATTTGCCAAATACAATGACCGAGATTTCAAAAATGCTCTTGCCTTTAAATCCATTAAGTAAAGTCCACAGTATCAAAATTAATATTTGTATACTAGCCCCTGCCAACAGGACAGACATCCATCCATCATTTTGGGAATGACCAAAAACATTGGAGGGAAGTGCTAGAAGCCCTATCCCTATTTGGGACTGTAAAACCATAAAAAATAATTGCTTTTGAGAAATGCTTTTTTCATTCATCTTTTTTCCATCCCCTAGGGTGACCTGTTCTTACAATATCTTTTGGACGTGGACCAGTTGGCCTTTTGATAAATTTCCAAAGCGGAAGCCTAATTATTGTATCTTTGTTTTCAGAAAACTTAAAAGGAGCTAATGGCGTAAAATAAGGTGTACCAAAGGATTCCAGCTTACATAGGTGAAGTAAAATAATCATTAATCCAAACACAATCCCAACTAGACCAAATAAAGAGGAGGCCACCATGAGAGGGAAACTAAGCAAGCGAATGGTTGTCCCCATCTCTGTAATAGGAAGTGCATAGGAGGCTACTGCTGTAAGCGCAACGACCACAACCATAGAATTCGATACTAAATTCGCTTCAACTACCGCTGTTCCAATAACTAATCCACCTACTACACCAATCGTCTGGGCAATTGGACTTGGCAAACGCGTAGCTGCCTCACTTAAAAGTTCTAAAATAATAAGCATAGACACAGCTTCTATAATGGGCGGAACGGGGACAAATTCTAACGTTCCCTTTAAAGCAAGGACGAGTTCAAATGGAATTATTTCGTAATGAAAGGAAACGACCGCAATGTATAAAGAAGGTAATCCAATCGCAATCATTATACTCATCGTTCGGAATAACGTTAAAAAGGTACCAATTAGCCAACGATTATTATAATCATCCGGAGTCTGTATAAAAGCAAAGAAATTTATCGGTGCAATCATAGCCGTTGGACTCCCATCAGCTATGATGGCAAACCTTCCTTCCATCAAATTAGCTACGACTCGATCAGGTCGTTCCGTATTTAACATTTGCGGAAAAGGAGAATAGGTTTCGTCTTCAATAAATTCCTGAATATGTCCTGGTGACTGTATATAATCTACTTTCGCGTAAGATAATCGGCGAAATAATTCATTTATGATATCATCGTTGGCCAAATCTTCTAAATAGATGACGGCAACTTTTGTGCGGGATCTTTCTCCTAGCGTCATATACCTTACCAATAGCTTAGGATTTTTAACGGCCTTTCTAACTAATTGAATATTTGTATCTAAATTCTCAATAAATCCTGCATGTGAACCTTTTAATATCTTTTCACTTAAAGGCTCTTGAATCGTTCTCTTTTCTAGTGCTGCGGAATTGAAAGCAGCTGCATAGGTCCTACTTTCTGAAATAAACAAAGCGTAACCATCTAAAAGTAAATTTGTCATTTCATAAAGGTTCGTTATTTTTTGATCACATACGATTTCATTGTCACGATCCATAATGCGAGTTAAAACTTTATCAGAAATCTCTTTTGAATCAACTAAAGATTCAATAAAAAAGAGCGATTCCGTTTCGGATATTTGATGAATAATCAAATCTTCCGTATGAACGAGTGAATTTCGAATGAAAAATAGGTTGTCCGTTAATTTTGGAAAAAGAGATTTCTCTTCTTGTTGAAGGTTTTCATACGCATTAAAACCCTCCCCTTTTCCTCCCCTTCTTCTGAACATCAAAATCCCCCTCTATTTTTTGCCTCGATATGTACAGAATGCCCAACGTATTGAAGGATTAATCGTAAAACCAGCAAGTCCAAAATACAAAAGATGAGAAAATATGCACAAAAAAACCGATGATTGAGTAGAAAATCATCGGAGTTTTGTTTAATTATTTAGCGTACTTCTGCACCGGCCACGGCTAATGCTTTTAATACTTTATTGTGAGCTGCTACTACTTCTTCGTCTGTTAATGTACGTTCAGGGTCGAAATATTTCAATGAGAAGGCAACTGATTTTTTACCTTCTGTCATTTTTTCCCCTTCATAAACATCGAATACTTTCACATCTTTTAATAATTTTGTACCGGCGTTTTCAATAATTGCAACAATTTCACCAGCTGGCACTGTACGATCAAGCTCAAGAGCAATATCACGTGTCATTACTGGGAAACGAGGCACTACCGAATAAATTAATTCTTCTTTTGCCGCTTTTAAAATCGCATGTAAATTTAGTTCTGCTACATACGTTTCCTTAAGATCCATTGCTTTTTGCTCTTGTGGATGTAATTGTGCAAGAACCCCAATTTTTTCGCCATCTAGTAAAATTTCAGCTGTACGTCCAGGATGTAAACCATCTACTACTGCTTTTGCATACGTCACATGGTTCGTTAATCCTAATTTTGCAAAGACAGCCTCAATCATTCCTTTTGCAACGAAGAAATCGACATTTTTCTTTTCACCTTGCCAGCTATTATCAATCCATTTACCTGTTAATACAAGGGCTAAATGCTCTTCTTCAACTGGTGTGCCCTCCGCTGTTTGACCAAAGAAGACAGAACCAACTTCATATAAAGCTACTGTATCAGCTTGACGAGCTACGTTATAGCTTGCTGATTCCACTAAATGTGGGATTAAGCTTTGGCGCAATGTTGAACGATCTTCAGACATCGGCATTAATAATTTTGTTGTCGTTTCTTCTTTTAATGCAAATTTTTGTGCATTTGCTGAAGAAGTCAATGAGTACGTAACTGCTTGGTAAAGCCCTGCGCCTTCCATGACATTGCGAACGATACGGCGACCTGCTTGGTACGCGGTTAACTTCCCTGGTTGATCACCCGCTGGTAAGCTCATCGGAATTTCATCATAACCATACATACGGGCAATTTCTTCTACGATATCTTCTGGAATTTTAATATCTCCACGACGCGTTGGTGCATCAATTACTAATACGCCATTCGCTGCTTCCACATCGAATTTTAAACGCGCTAAAATGTCTAACATTTCTTCTAAAGAAATTTTCATTCCTAAACGACCATTAATGAAATCTGGTGATACGACAATACGTACAGGCGTTTTATCTAGCTCATCTACTAAAACAGTACCTTCTAATACATCACCATTTGCAAGCTCCGCAAGTAATTGTGCTGCACGTTCAGCTGCTAGTAACACACGATTCGGATCCACACCTTTTTCAAAGCGAGCTGACGAATCCGAGCGTACACCGATTTCTTTCGATGTACGACGAACTGATGCAGGATTGAAATAAGCCGATTCAATTACGACTGTTTTCGTAGCATCTGTTACTTCTGATTTTGCTCCGCCCATTACACCAGCAATGGCTTCTGCTTCTAAACCATTCGTAATCACAAGGTTGTGACTCGCTAATTTACGCTCTTGGTCATCTAACGTCGTCATCGTTTCACCATCTTTTGCAAGACGCGTAACAATTTCACCCGTTTCTAAACGATCATAGTCAAATGCGTGTAAAGGTTGACCGTATTCCATTAGTACATAGTTTGTAATGTCGACTACGTTATTTAGTGGACGTACACCTGCTGCCATTAAGTAACTTTGTAGCCATAGTGGTGAGTCTTTCACTTCAATATTTTTTACAACTTTTGCTGCGTACATTGGGTTTGCTTCAATATTTTCAACACGAAGTTTTAATAAATCCGTAGCTTTTTCTGAAGCAGCTGCATACGTAATTTCTGGTAATTTCACATCTTGCCCTAAAATCGCTGCTACATCATACGCAACACCTAGCATACTCATCGCATCCGAACGGTTTGGTGTTAAACCAAGTTCTAATACCGTATCGTCTAAGCCAAATAACGCTAAAACATCCGCTCCTGGAACGCTGTCAGCAGGTAATACATAAATACCTTCTGCATACGCTTTTGGTACAAGACGCCCTTCTATGCCAAGCTCTTGTAATGAACAAATCATTCCGTTCGATTCTTGACCGCGTAATTTTGCTTTTTTAATCTTAATGCCACCTGGTAATTTTGCTCCTGGACGCGCAACGATTACTTTTTGCCCCGCATCAACATTTGGTGCACCACATACGATTTGTTGAAGCTCTTCTTCCCCAACATCTACTTGGCACACATTTAATTTATCCGCTTCAGGATGTTTTTCTTTTGATACAACATGACCTACAACAACATTTGTCATCCCTTGTGAACGGTCGATTACTGCATCTACTTCAATCCCTGCACGCGTAATTTTTTCAGCTAACTCATTGGCTGTTAATGAATCAACATCAACATATTGGCTTAACCATTTTAATGATACTAACATTTATTTCTTCCCCCTTACACTTCTGCTTGATGGAATTGTGATAAGAAACGCGTGTCATTTGTATAGAAATGACGAATATCATCCACCCCATATTTTAACATTGCAATACGCTCTGCACCGATACCGAATGCGAAACCTGAAACCTTTTTCGAATCATAGCCAGCCATTTCAAGCACGTTTGGATGAACCATACCCGCACCTAAAATTTCAATCCAGCCTGTCTTTTTACATACGTTACAGCCTTCACCACCACATTTATGGCAAGACACATCTACTTCAACTGATGGTTCTGTGAACGGGAAGAAAGATGGACGTAAGCGAATTTCACGCTCCGCACCGAACATTTTCTTAGCTAATACATCCAATGTTCCTTTTAAATCAGACATGCGGATATTTTCGCCAATTACTAACCCTTCAATTTGCATGAATTGATGTGAATGCGTCGCGTCATCTGCATCACGGCGGAATACTTTACCAGGGCAAATAATACGAATATGTTCCCCTTTTTTCGCTTCCATTGTACGTGCTTGCACTGGTGATGTATGCGTGCGTAATAATAGCTCTTCTGTAATATAGAAAGTATCTTGCATATCACGAGCCGGATGACCTTTTGGTAAGTTTAATGCTTCGAAGTTATAGTAGTCTCTTTCGACTTCTGGACCTTCTGCGATTTCGTAACCCATACCAACGAATAAGTCTTCAATTTCTTCTACTACACGTGTTAATGGATGACGATTCCCGATGCGTACTTGTGCACCTGGTAATGTTACATCAATTGATTCATTTTCTAGTTGTGCTAAAATAGCTGCTTCTTCAAGTAAAGCGACCTTTTGCTCTAGTTGAGCTGTTACATTTTCACGTACAGTATTCACAAGAGCGCCCATTTTTGGACGTTCTTCAGCAGAAAGCTTACCCATTCCTTTTAGTAAATCGGTAATCGGTCCCTTTTTACCTAAATAAGCGACACGAACTTCATTTAATGCTTTTAAATCGGCAGCTTCTGCAATCTTCGTTAAAACTTCTTGTTCTAATTTCGTTAATTGTTGTTCCATTTTTTGATTTCCTCCTTAAATAGAAAAACAGCAAGCGTTCAATATAAACGCGAGCTGCATAAGTTTTTTAGTAGTTACCATTTAGGCCCACAAAAAAACCTCGCCCCCTAAAAAAGGGACGAGGACGAGTTTCGCGGTACCACCCTAGTTATTGCAAAAATGCAATCACTTCATTTGAGCTAACGACTCATTACGCCGGCTATCCTTTCACCAATACTGGCTCCCGGAAGCTGCTCGCGGGGTGAACTTCATAATGCAATTTGTACGTAAGCTTGCAGTCTCGGCTCACATTTCCTAAAACAAATTCACATAATTACTTTTCCCGGTCAAAGCATTTAATAATTATTCTCCATTTAGTCTAATGTATTTTGAACAATATTTCAACTAAATTAGAGCGTTTCAGAAAATTACATATCCCAAAGTAGGATTAAAAGTGTACCTAAAACTGTCATAATTACTAAACCAAGACCGTAAAAAATATTTGAATAAATTGACCATTTATCTTCTGTTTCACCAGCATGCATGAATACGATGAACTGTAATCCAGCTTGTATAAACGCTGTTACTAAAAGAACAATCATACCTGTTGTGAATGACATATCTGTGAAATACACTAACATCGCAATTCCTGTTAATACAAGAGAGAAGATGAAGCCCATTACTTGACCTAAAGGAAAGAACTTCGCCATATTACATCATTCCTTTCAAGTACACGAAACTAAAGATGAAGATCCAAACAACGTCTAGGAAGTGCCAGTATAGAGAGAAGATGAATGTTTTCCCTGCAGTCACTGATGTTAACCCACGTTTTGCGATTTGGATTACTAAGAATGTACCCCATAATAAACCGAATGTAACGTGAAGTCCGTGTGTTCCTAAAGTTGTTAATAAAATCGATGTAAATGCACTTACTGTAATGCCAGCACCAATGTGTGCATAGTGCATAAATTCATAAATCTCTACACTTAAGAATGCTGCACCTAATAGTAATGTGATTATCATAAATGACATCGTCGCCTTTTTACTACCAAGACGCATCGCATGAATGGCTAATCCAATTGTAAAACTTGATGCTAATAAAATAAATGTTTCAAGTAAAACTGGTGTGATTTCGAAAATCTCAGCACCAGTTGGACCGTTACCTGTACGGCCTGAAAGTGTGAAGTATGATGCGAATAATGTACCGAATAACATAATTTCCGCACCTAGGAATACCCAGAAACCAAAGATTTTCAAATTGTTTTCCTCAGTAGAATACTCTAAAGGAACATTGTTATTTACTTTACCCATTATTTCGCACCTCCTTTGTCATAACTTTTTTCTGTTTCTTCTACTTCATGTGCATGGATATGGTAACCATGATCGTCTTCTAATGAACGTACTGCCATCGTAGCTAATACGCCGATTAGTCCGAAAATCGCCATTGGCCACATACTGAAAACCATAGCGAAGCCTGCAATGAAGAAGAATATTGACATAATAAACGGTTGCCCCGAGTTATTTGGCATATGAATGTCTTCAATTTTACCTTTAAATAATTCAACGCCATTTTTCTTAGCATCCCAGAACGCTTCTGGTGAGCCTTTTTCAAGGTTCGGAACAATTGCAAAGTTATAAACAGGAACTGGTGTATGCGTTGCCCACTCAAGTCCGCGTGCATCCCAAGGGTCACTTGAAATATCACGTGAAGAGTTTTTAAAGCTGTACCAAATGTTCCATACGAGCATAAGGAATGATACTGTCATCAGACCAGCACCGATGAATGATACCATGTTTAGTAAGCTAAAGCCTGTTGATTCTGAGTACGTGTACATACGACGTGCTTGACCGTCTAAACCAGTGATATACATTGGCATGAACGCTAATAAGAAACCAGTAGACATTACCCAAACTGTTGCTTTACCAATTTTTTCATTCAGCATGAAGCCAAACATTTTTGGCCAGTAGAATGTTAAACCACCTAACATCGCGTAAACAA
The DNA here is from genome assembly GCF_050272495.1 of Solibacillus cecembensis. Taxonomy (NCBI): domain Bacteria; kingdom Bacillati; phylum Bacillota; class Bacilli; order Caryophanales; family Caryophanaceae; genus Solibacillus; species Solibacillus cecembensis. The sequence goes on from NZ_JBNNMF010000005.1 coordinate 15,369, forward strand.
CACCAGGGATGATTACGTTATGGAAGTGAGCTACTAAGAACATTGTGTTGTGGTATTGGTAGTCAGCTGCTGACATTGCAAGCATAACCCCAGTTACCCCACCTAATGTAAATAACGGTAAGAAGTGTAACGCGTATAACATTGGTGTCGTGATAACAATTTTCCCTTTGTACAGTGTGAGTATCCAGTTAAAGATTTTTACACCTGTCGGGATGGCAATCGCCATTGTTGTAATCGAAAAGATTGAGTTTGTTAAAGCACCTTGACCCATTGTGAAGAAATGGTGCGTCCAAACCGCAAATGAGAACACAGAAATCATAAGCATTGACCAAACCATTGAGTTGTAGCCATATAAATTACGACGAGCAAATGTTGTAATAATTTCTGAGAACAGACCGAACGCTGGTAAAATCAGGATGTATACTTCAGGATGTCCCCAAACCCAGAATAGGTTGGCCCAAAGCATATCCATACCACCGTTATCCATAGTAAAGAATTGTGTACCGAATAAACGGTCTAACGTACCCATTGCAAGTGCCACTGTTAATACAGGGAATGCGAATACGATAATTAAGTTGGCAATAAGTGCCGACCAAGTGAACATTGGCATTTTGAATAATGTCATGCCTGGTGCACGCATCTTCATAATCGTTGTGATAAAGTTAATACCTGTGATTAACGTACCAAGACCCGCTATTTGGAGCGAAATCATATAGTAGTTTGTACCAACAGAAGTACTAAATTCATTACTTGCTAGTGGGAAGTAAGAAGTCCAACCAGCATCTGGAGATCCACCAATTACGAATGAGAGGTTGAATAATCCCATACCCATGAAGAATAACCAGAAAGAAATTGCGTTTAATCGTGGGAACGCTACGTCACGAGCCCCGATTTGTAATGGTACTAAATAGTTAAAGAAGAATGTGATAAATGGCATGGCCATGAATAAAATCATGACTACTCCGTGTGTTGTGAATACTTCATTGTAGTGCTGTGCATCTAAAAATGAATTATCTGGAACAGCAAGCTGCATACGAAGCATCATTGCATCTACACCACCGCGGAATAGCATTAATAGCGCAGTGAGTAAATACATGATACCGATTTTTTTATGGTCAACAGTTGTAATCCATTCGCGCCATAAATAGCCCCACAATTTAAAGTATGTGACAATAGCTACTAAAGCGATTCCGCCAATAATCATAGAAGCCATCGCAATATAAATTAATAAACTTGGATGCGGAATGGCAAACTGAGCAAAAAATTCTTTCATTGTAGTACTCCTTTCAAAAGTTCTATATTAAGAAAAATTACTTAGTAGAATGTTCTTCATGCTCTTCTACAGAAGAATCTTCTTCTGATGAATCATGATCATCATGATGTGGAGCAGGTGAGAACTCTAAGTGTGTACCTGTATAAGTTTCGCGACCAAGATGGCCTGGTTCTAACATCTTTTCAAACTTTTCTTCAGTAATTGGGTCAGCAGTAGCATGTACTTCTTCTACCCATTCATCAAACTTAGCATTTGTCATAGACGTTGTAACAAATGTATTTTCTGCTGATCCACGACCACTAAAGTTTGCGTTACGTCCCATAAATTCACCTGGAGCGTCCGCTGCTAAATTTAATGTTGTAACCATGTCTGACATGGCATATTTCTGACCACCAAGTTGTGGGATCCAGAAACTTGTAATCGAACCGAATGAATATAATCTAAATTCGATTGGACGATTAGCTGGAATGTATAAATAGTTTACTGTTTCAATATCTTGTTCTGGATAGCTGAAATGCCATTTCCAGTCTGAAGATGAAGCATAAATTACAAGTGGTTCCTGATCTTCATATCCTTGAGGGATACTTTCAACAATATAGTTACTCTTAACAGATACAAATGATAAGAAAATAACGATAATTACAGGAATACCAATCATAATCGTTTCTACAAGCCAGTGACCCTCGATATGTGGTGGTTCATAATCTGGACTTTGTTTTGATGCGCGGTATTTAATTAACATAAATACCAACATTGCAAATACGACAAGTACAATGCCTGACATAAGCGTAATTAATAAAATCGTATCGTCGGCCTGTCTTTGTGCTTGAGGACCTTTAGGATCAAGGACTGCTAATTTATCATTACAGCCTGCTAATAATACTGCGCCTAGTCCCATGAGAGAGAGTAATGTTCCCTTCATATTTACTTTCATAGTTGGACTCCTTTCCAATATAGATAGAGCTAGTTAGATTTGTCTTAAGCGCTTTCAATGAGTGCTTAAACTCTAAAAAATAAGTGTTGCATAAAATAAAAACCTTTTGTTACCTTTTGCACTATGTGTATAGTGAAAACTAAGTTATATGTTCCCACAATACATACTTTTTCATCCGTACGTATTTTATCAATCGTAAGTGATGTTTTCGGCAATCTCGACAGAAGAATTTATTATCGTTTCATGCGCAGCACCTAAATGACTTGTCTAACTGTTATCGATTCTAGTGAAACATTAAATAAGAGTCAAAACATCTAACTGGAAAAACGCTAATTTTACCCCCTTTTTTTCGATGGATAAATTCGGCAATACGGAATAACGAATCAATCTATATGAAAAAGTCGCAATATCGAGCGATTAAACTACATTATATTAATAATGACATTTTGATGAACATACAAAAGTTTTTATTTTCCGATTATTTAGATTCATCAACAATTTGTATGACCTACATGTTTTTTACAAATAAACCAGGGATAAACCGCTTTTTATCTAAACGTAGAGCGATTTTTCAGTTTTCCTCAAAAGCGCTTTTTGTATGCCTTCATATTTCCATAGTTAATCATTTACGACGAGACGTATAGATTTGTGCTAACCTTGTCTGTGCGCCTCATGTGCTTAGCCAGCCTAAACTAGCATATACTTTATGAAAATCCCTATTAGAATACTGACAATGGAAAGATAGAAACTTTTGTTGAATTTATATAGCAAAAAAATCCCTGCACATTTCACAGGGATTTCATTAACAATTTAGCTTTTAAATTTTTTATTTCACAAATGCATACAACAAGATGCCTGCTGCCACTGCTACATTTAAAGATTCTGCCCCACCTAATATTGGGATAATGACATTTTGATCTGTTTTAGCAAGCAATTGTGGACTTATCCCACTACCTTCATTGCCTAAAAGTAATGCAAAGGCATCGCTTGGCTCGACATCCTTATACGAAACTGCTTCTTCAAGTGATGTACCATATACACGAACACCATCTTGCTGAAGGTTTTCAATCCATTCCATTAAATCTCCGCGTACAACAGGAATATGGAAATGCGAACCTTGTGCAGAGCGTAATGTTTTTGGATTGAATGCGTCCACACAACCTTTTCCTAGTACAACTGCATCAATTCCAGCTGCATCAGCCGTTCGAATCATCGTACCAATATTCCCCGGATCTTGTACGGCATCGACTAACAATACTTTACGCCAATCATATTTTTCATCATCCGACACTTCACGTTGCGTACAATGTGCAAACACACCTTGTGAAGTTTCCGTTTCGGCAATTTCCTTTGCTACGGCATCATTAACCTCAACAAGCTCGACACTATCAATGTCCCAAAGTAACGGCAAATCTACGCCGTCACGAACAATTATTTGGGTAATTTGATCTTTATGTTTCAATGCTTCTTCTACTAAATGAAAACCTTCTATGATATATTCGCCTGATTTTTCACGTTCTTTGCGCTGCGTTAACAACTTTTTCCAATGCTTCACAAGCGAGTTTTGAGTTGATTCAATTCGTTTCATTTTATCCGTCCTCTACCTTTATTCGATTACCTATTCTAGCATAAAACGCTTTTTTTCCCTAATGGATTCCATGTATAATTGTTGAATTTTGGCTCATAGTAAGTGAAAAGGAGGTTTCATATGGATTTTCAAATTCGACAAGCCATTACGGCAAACGTAACAAATCAACAGCCACAGGAGTTTAGCGATATTGTAAACGATGCTATTTCACGCGGTGAGGAGCATCTGCTACCAGGTCTCGGTGTGTTTTTAGAGAAATGGTGGAGTGCAGCAAATGAAAATGAAAGGAACGAATTTTCCCAAAAGTTAGCTGCTCAGTTCGCATCGTAATGAGCGGATTACAAAAGAGTGAATTAGTTATTTCATTAAAAAAACAGGCACGTAGTAATTTAAAAATATGAGCACTAGTAAAACACCTACCGTTGAAATTGAGAATGCCCCTTCTCAAATCAGCGTCGAGGTGTTTTTTCTACTTTACAACAGAATTTCATTGCTGTTCATTGAACATTTGCACGATTCACCTTATAGTACAAATATACAACACGTGTTGCTTACATAACAAACATTCAAAAAAGGTGGCGTATTTTATGATAACAATTAAATCCGTTCAATCCATTCCACTTCAAGGTGGCGCTGGTCGACAAGTACGTTTAGTATTACAGCCAACGAATCCACAAGAACATGATCCTTTTATTATTTTAGCTGACGATCAATTTGCACATAATACATTTGCCGATCACCCACATAAAGGTATTCAAACCGTTACCTATGTCATTGATGGCAGTTTGGAGCATTATGATAGTAAAACAAATGGCGGAGGTCGTTTAAATCCTGGTGATTTTCAAATTATGACGGCTGGTCGAGGCATTATTCACAATGAAAACCCGGATCCTGGGCAAGAAGCGCGTGTCCTACAACTTTGGGTCAATCTATCACGTGAACACAAAAAAGTCGACGGTCAATATGAGGATTTAGCACATAAAAATGTACCAGTTACTGAATTCGATGGCGGTAAAATTGAGGTATATGCTGGTGAAATGAACGGCGCTAAGTCTCCGATGAAACTATTCACACCCTTTACTTTTGCGGCTGTTACTGTAGAAAACGGGGCATCTGAGCTAGTTATTCCTGTACAATATAATAGCTATCTTTATGTTCTTGAAGGGAGCATTACAATTCAAGATCAAACAATACAGTCACATCAAGTCGTTCGTTTTGACAGTTCCAACGAAATAGGTTCGATTCCATTTAGCGCGATATCTACTGCAAAATTCGTTGTTTTCGCGGGATTACCTATTAAAGAGCCGATTGCTGCGCGCGGTCCATTCGTTATGAATACAGAAGAAGAAATTAAAGAAGCGTACGCTAGCTATCGTAACGGTACATTTTTAGATGGTGTACCTTATTAATTGAATACATTTGTCATAGTAATTAAAGAAAAAATAAAAGAGCGTTACATAGTTGATATAACTACTATGTAACGTTTTTTCCAAGGGGAAACTAACAGTTTACACCTTTGCAACTATACGGTTCTTTAGTTTTTTAGTAAAAATAAATATACTGGGGATAGGAGTTGATCATATGTATTTTTCTTCAAAAATAAAAGAAGAACGTCAAAAGCACAATATGTCACAACAACAGCTTGGAGAAAAACTTAATATTAGTAGACAATCTATTTCCAAGTGGGAACGTGGAGAAAGTTACCCAAGTATTGAGTTGCTAATTAAGTTAAGTGATATATTTGAAATTACTCTGGACGAATTAGTAAAGGAGGATGCTTCTTTGAAAGAGAAACTTATAAAAGATAGCCAAAAATTAGCCTATCCAAGATGGAAATTATTTTTTGATTTTCTTTTAATAATTGGCTTTTTAAGCATACTAGCTAAGATATTCATTGTAATTGGGAATAAATTATTTGATTTAAATATCGTGTTCTTACAGGGGTCTCTGTTATTTCAAATTGGACCGTTTTTTATGACTATCATTGGAGCAATTGGCAGCGAATCTCTAGCCAAAAAATACAAATAATCATTTTGGGTTTAAATTTATACATCAATTATATAGGAAAGTCCCTACAAACTATCTGAAGGGACTCTTTTTCAGTATATATCCTCTCTCCCCCTTAGCTTATTATTTGATTCATGAATATGAATTATCCCTCATATAATTCCCGCTTCTTCACTCATCCATATACCTGCTTCTAATTACTATGTAAAATAACTTAATAATTTATCCAAGGAATCAATCTCACCATTTGGTTTTATTGCGGTATCATTCTTAATCAAATGAGGATTGAACCATATGCCCTTTATTTTTGCATTTTGGCACCCGCCAATATCCTTTTCTAAGTCATCTCCAACGAATAATGCGTCTTCCTGTTCCACATTAAGCTTATTTAATGCTAATTCAAATATGCGTTTGTCCGGTTTACTTAACCCCACTTCTTCAGAAATAATGATTATATCAAAATAACGATTTAAATTAGTGTGAATTATTTTAGCTTTTTGTCTTTGAGTTGAACCATTTGTTATAATCGCAACTTTAACATGCATCTTTATCGTATTGATGATATTTATAGTTTCTTGATTTATCGAAAAGCAATTTGGAAAATGATGATTCCAAAAATCTTGAATGTCGTTGCGTGGCAATCTATATCGGGGTGGAAATTCATCGAAAAGTGATTCCAAAACTTTTATTTTATTATTATTGCCATAGCCTTTATTGTCATATTCCTTAAACTTATTTAGCATTCTGTTTCTTTCGGAGTTTTTAACATTCTCATAGCACTTTTCTAAAATAATTAAAAACATTTTCTCTACAGCATTATCCCTATTAAGTAAAGTATCATCTAAATCAAATAGTATCGCTTTATAGCCACCCAATACTTCACAACCTTTCTCTAAAAAAGATTTACTATTCTTTTACTCTATACACCATAGTAATGGATGTTCCTGACATGCCGTAATCTAAAAAGCCCAATTTCTTATAAATATGAACTGCATTACTATTTTCAGGATCGACACTTAGGGAAATGGATTTATATCCCTCACAAATTGCTTGATGAATTATTTTCTTCATAAGCAAAGTTCCTATTCCTGTTCCTCTAACTTCTTCCGCAACTGCAATTCCTAATTCATGCGTTTGACTGTCTACATAACCATATCCCTGATTTAATTCATCAAACAATCTATACCAAACAGCTCCTACCGCTTCATTATTCGTATTTAATGCGATTAATGCTGCGTCGCCATCTCTTCCCCAACCTTCGTGATATTTTTTTAAATGAGGCGAATTTATTAATTCCTCTTTATTCTGTTTATTCTCAAGTATATGGATTGATTCATAAAACATATCTGTCAAAAAATCAAATTCACTTTTTTCGATGTTTCTAATAATAACCATCTATTTACCCCCTACTCTTTTTTAACCATAGTCATGAATTCTGCAAAATCAGAGCTAAATTCGTCTTTCTTCTCAAAACCAAGCTTTTCATATAGATGGATTGCCCTTTGATTGAATTTTGCTACTGTCAATCGAATTGGAGTGCCTTGATAGTTCTTTTCAATATAACGCAAAATAAATGAGCTAAATTCAAAACCACTCCCTTTGCCTACGTATTTAGGGTTCATACCTAATCCCATATCAATTGAACGCTCTGAATAAACACCAAACTTTTTTCCAACAGGAACTTGCGCATTGTCACCCGTGCAAAAAAATCCAATTAATTGTTGATGATCATTAAGTAGCGCAATATATGAGCCATCAAGTAGTTCCTTTATCGCTTCATCTGTTTGTTCATTATTATAAAAATCATATGGTTTCTCATATTCCCAGCTAAGAATATCTCTAGCTATTTCTTCATTCATAATTTCAGTAAGTAATTTCATGTTAAACACCTCTCCCCTATAATAATTCGATAATATTCTAAGTTAATCCTTCCAAAAACTCACCTTCAGTTTAATAAGATAAAATTGCAAGTTGCCCCCCTTTAAATATCAAAAAAAGCAACCCAGCGTCTCCCGGATTGCTTTTACTATGTAGTGATGAGGTATTCCATCTTGAGTACGTTCATCACGTGTAGTTATTTGATGTGTCACAGCGTCTCCCATTCCAACATCAAACAGCGCTACTGTCTACTTGTTCACCCTTCCTGCTCGCAAGTAGACATCCTTATATAGCAACACCATTACAACCCGTAATCGTGAAGCTTCTTCTATTCAGCCAACAGTGAAACTAACACTGCTTTTTGTGCATGCAAACGATTTTCTGCTTGTTCAAAAATGTACGAATTCGGTCCATCAATGACAGATGTTGCTACTTCTTCCTCGCGATGTGCTGGTAAACAGTGAAGGAACATATAATCCGGCTTCGCATGGGCAACAAGTGCATCATTAATTTGATAACCCGTAAAGTCCTTTAAGCGCTGTGCCGTTTCTTCCTCTTGCCCCATCGATGTCCAAACATCTGCATAAATCGCATCCGCATCTTTTACAGCTAATACAGGATCATTGGTAACAAAAACGATACTGCCATTTTTCGCTGCAATTTGTTGTGCTTTTTCGATAATCGTTTCATCACATTCATAACCAGCTGGTGTTGCAACCGTTACGTGCATACCTACATGTGCAGCTGCAACGATTAATGCGTGGGCAACATTATTGCCATCCCCAACATAGGCAATTTTCAAGCCTTTTAATTCACCTTTATTTTCAGCGATTGTTTCAAGGTCAGCTAATGCTTGGCAAGGGTGATCAATGTCTGTTAAACCATTGATTACCGGAATCGAAGCAGCCTCCGCAAGTTCTTCAACCATTGTATGTGAATTGGCACGAATCATAATACCGTCTAAATATCCTGACAAAACTTGACCTGTATCTGAAACAGGCTCACCGCGACCAATTTGCATATCTCTTGCATTCATATACATGCCATAGCCACCTAGCTGCTGCATGCCTACTTCAAATGAAACACGCGTACGAGTCGAGCTTTTTTCAAAAATCATCCCTAACGTTTTACCTTCTAGTAGACGTGGGCATTTACCCGCTTTTGTAATTGTTTTGAGCTGCGTTGCTAATTTAATTAAATCTTGAACTTCTTCGCTTGTATAATCAAGCAGTGTTAGCAAATCTTTGCCTTTTAAGCTTTCGACAGGCTTTAACTGTATTTCTTCTAATAATTTCATGTCCTACACCTCTGTAACCTTAATGTTGTCTTTATTATACATATGCATAATTATAAAATCAAGTGAATTATTATAAAAAATTAAATATTTAATTTTATTTATAATTAGGCATAAATCGGTTTTTAGATAATAAAGTAAATACCTGTTTTAAGTAGAAAATAACTAACTTTATTAGAATTAATAGAAAATTATATTGAAATTATAGTTATTTTCCTTAATAATGAAACGAATGATTGGTTTTCATTTGGATGTTTCCCTATTCCTTACAAAGCCATTCGAAATGAAGTTCAAAGGGGATGAACGAGCAATGCCACAAGCTATTCACACAGTTGAAGTCGCATTAAACAATGAGGTCGTTTGGGATTTTACGAAGGATTTTAATGCATGGGCGCCATTAATTTCTGGTTATTTAGCACATGAGGTACAAAATGATATGCAATTTCATTGGGTATTTAAAGCGGATCTTGGTTTCACGAAAAAAACAATCAAATTACAAGTTGATATTCAAGAAGTCACTGCACCGTCCGATGTGAAGTTCAAGTTAACTGGTCTTTCGGATAGCTTTAATGGGCATGGCTATTTTAAGCTGCATAAGGTGAACGAAACGACAACACAATTCACTGGAAGCCTCGACCTTTCTGCAAGTGGAATGATGGGCATGATGATTAATCCCGTTTTAGAAACCTTTGTCCCACAAATGACGGAGCAATTAATCGTAGCTATTAAAGCAAAGTTAAATGGAGTACATTCTATAAGTATTTAAATTGAAAAGGCGTATGAAATTTAAACTCATTTCATACGCCCTTTTGAATTATTCGTGTTGAACTTTTTCTTCCATCATTTTATAAAACATCGCAGTTTCATCTGCTGTATCTAAATTGAATATGGTTTTTTTATCATTCACGACAAACGAAATAAATGGTGGTACACTTTTGTCAACGAAAAGTTTTGCCTTCTCACCATTTTCAAATTTAAAATGTCCTTTTAATTGGGAGCCGACAGCAGATCCATTTGTACGCATCGAGATTTCAGGGAGTTCTCCTATTAAAGAAAGCTGCTCCATTTCTGCCCACTCATATGTATCTCCATACATGCCACCTATTTTAAGCGCCTCTTCACTCGCGACAATGCCAGATTGCTGCGTTGAAAAATACATTAAAATCGCTACACCTATTGACGTAATAACTAAAATAATTATTGGTATTTTTAATTGCTTACTCGCACCTTTTTTCCATTTGCCGTTTTCATCAACTAAATTGCCATTGAACTTTTGCGCCTTCATAATGAAAACAACCGTCGCTGCGGCAATCGCCATCATAATCGGTACTGACACTGCCGGTTTACCCATCCACTGCAAGGCGCCCATTACTGCAAATATTAGTGCTAGGAAGTACATATACATACCTGTCATGCGCCCGAGTCCTTTTGTATCAACATTAGCCTTGCGCTCTTTTGACATTGTATTGTCGCCCGAAATTAAGAAATACCATTTCATTTTATGTACTGCAATGCCTAAAAAGATAAATAGCCCTGCTAATATGAACCAAATCATTTTCGTTCCCCCGTTCTTTTTTCATTTGTATGATTAGAATATTAAAACAAAAGATATTTACATAATACAAAAGGTAGGTTAATTCCTTTTCAGAATTAATCTACCTTCTACATATACTAAAAATCGTTTCAGCTCAATTTATTAGTCGAAAATAATTTTATTCACTGTATCTCGGTCTAATTTTTTGATCACTTCTACAATTAATTTAACCGCGTTGTCATAGTCATCACGGTGTAAAATACCTGCATGTGAATGGATATAACGCGTCGCAACACCGATTGAAAGTGATGGAACACCATTTGCTGTAATATGGATAGAGCCCGCATCTGTACCGCCGCCAGCCATCGCTTCGAATTGATATGGAATGCCTGCTTCTTCTGCAGTATCAATAACCAATTCACGTAAGCCTGTGTGTGACACCATTGACGCATCATATACAACGATTTGTGGACCTGCACCGATTTTAGAAGTCGACTCACTTGGTGTTACGCCTGGCGTGTCACCTGCTACACCTACATCTACTGCAAAACCGATATCTGGTTGTACTTTGAATGTTGACGTTTTCGCACCACGTAGACCAATTTCTTCTTGTACATTCCCTACACCGTAAACAATGTTTGGATGTTTTTCGTCTTTTAATGCTTTTAATACATCGATTGCAATCGCACAGCCAATTCGGTTATCCCAAGCTTTTGCTAATAAATGCTTTTCATTTTTCATTACGTGGAATTCGAAAAATGGTGTGATCATATCGCCTGGACGAACGCCCCACTCCATCGCTTCTTCTTTAGAAGTTGCACCAATATCAACGAACATCGCTTTAACATCAACTGGCTTATTACGCACTTCTGCTGGTAAAATATGAGGTGGTTTTGAACCGATTACCCCAATAATTTCTCCGTCTTTACGCGTTGTAATTGTCACACGTTGCGCAAGCATTACTTGGCCCCACCAGCCGCCAACTGTTTGGAAAAATACGAAACCTTTATCATCAATACGTGTTACCATGAAACCAACTTCATCTAAGTGGCCGGCAACCATAATTTTCGGTCCGTTTTCATCGCCCACTTTTTTAGCGATTAAACTTCCTAAGTTATCTGTTTCAATTTCATCAGCAAATGGTGTAATGTATTTTTTCATTACCTCGCGAGGTGCACGCTCATTTCCTGGAATTCCGTTTGCATCCGTTAAATCTTTAAACATTTGTAATGTTGAGTCAAGCTTTGTCATCATTCATCTGCCTCCTAAATATGTACTTCATTCCATATTATAACGAAATTATTTCGAAATGTGAAATAGTAGTAATCAATTACGCCTCGGCGTAATTGTGTCCAGATTTTTTTCGAGCATGCTCGAAAAACTCCTCTAAAAAATCTGTGACATCCGCTGGAACATTGACTTGATTCGGCTGGGGGGTTAAAACCACTGCCGAATCAAGTCAATACCCTGAACGCTGGCGCTCATAATTTTTTTCGTTCTTTTCTTTATAAGCCTTTACGATATCTTCCACAGTAAACCCTAAATTATATGCAAGTATACTATAACTATTCCACAGCGCTTGATAACTCGCTTCCGTCTGCACTTTTACGAAAGTCAAAACAACTTGTGTCAGTTCGATAAATAATGGCGTTAGTTCTTGTTTTTGTTGTAAATTTGGCCATTCCGTTAATAGAAAACCTCGCATATTTCCAAGCGACAGCATGAAATGAATCGAATCCACAAATTCCTCTAAAATAACTTCGCGTTCTGAAGCCCCTTTTGTCGACCAAAATTTAAAACAGCGCGTTTCATTCGCAAGTTCTGATAATTCTACTAAAAGTGCTAAACTTTTTTCCTCAAATACATCCTTTTGTACATTTTGCGTTTCTTCAATAAATTGATCAAGCGCATGCTGCATTTCAAATAACTGTTTAAATTCCATACTATTTCTCCTTACTTATCAAAAAAATGAAACCTTTTACACTACTCAATCGTATAGCATGAAAACAGCGTAAGCAAGGGGGAAGTTCAGTGGCTCTATTATTGCGCATTGCCATTATTATTCTCATCATTTACATATTTTATAAAGGAGTACGTTATTTAACAGATCCGAAGCGTAAACTCGATGAAGCATATGAAAATGGGCAATATTACTTTTATGATGATGTCAAAAATATTCGTAAAAACTTTTTCATTTCCTATAAAGATGCGTTATTTGAAGGTGAGAAATATTTAGGTACTACTGAAAATGCGTTTGAAGTAGTTAGTATTTTCGTTTTTGTGCATGATTCGATGAAGTTACAAGGTTTTACAAGAGAGGATTTTCTCTATTTAGAAAAAGAAATTTTAATGAGTTATCCAAATGCAAAAATTAACTGGAAAAATCCGATTGAGAAGCTAATGAAAGATTAACGTACAGGCTTCTTTTTAAGTTACTTTCTTTGAGAGCTACTCTAATCAAAAATCCACCATTTCAACTTATGTTTAATGGTGGATTTTTGCCGTGCGTTTAATGTTAAAACAGCTGAACGAGTAAGAAAATATGTACAGCAGCGAGTAACGGAAAACCAAATGCGAAGGCGTTATTTCTCGTTTTGTGTCGGAATAAATACATGCCGAGCACGCCTCCGATTGCGCCTCCGAAAAAAGCTAACGTAAATAATGTTTTTTCTGATATACGCCATTCTTTATTTTTAGCACGTTCCTTATCACTATACATATAGATACATAAAATAAGTGAAACAATCGAAACGTATGCAAGTACAGCTAAATCCATAAAATTTCGTTCCTCCTTTCGCTTCTTAGAAAGAACTCGTTCGCACAAAATTCGTGTGCTCGTTTCTCTCAAAGCAGCTACTTTCCTAACGACCGAAAAAAAGACTGATAAGGAGAGCTATTCTCCCTGTCAGTCTTTTGAAGTGTAAATTATTTAGCTTGAGCGTTTTTAGAAGCTTCAGCTAATTGAGCGAATGCTGCAGCATCGTTTACAGCTAAGTCAGCTAACATTTTACGGTTAACTTCGATACCAGCTAATTTTAAACCGTGCATTAAACGGCTATAAGATAAACCATTCATGCGTGCAGCCGCGTTGATACGAGTGATCCATAATTTACGGAAATCACGTTTCTTTTGACGACGGTCACGGTATGCATAAGAACCTGACTTCATTACTGCTTGGTTAGCTACTTTATATAATGTATGTTTTGAACCATAGTAACCTTTAGCTAATTTTAATACTTTTTTGCGACGAGCGCGTGTTACTGTTCCGCCTTTTACGCGTGGCATAGCAATTACCTCCTGCTTATTCTTTCGAATGTTTAATTGTATTTTTGTTTTTGTTTTACCGAAAAATCGTTAAACGATTATTTCATGTACGTTAATAATGTACGGATACGTTTGAAATCGCCAGATGATGCAACTTTAGCTTTACGTAAGTGACGTTTTGCTTTAGTTGATTTGTTAGCGAATAAGTGGCTTCCGTAAGCGCGGTCAAACTTTAATTTACCAGTACCTGTTTTTTTGAAACGCTTCGCAGCTCCACGGTGAGTTTTCATTTTTGGCATGTCGATTTCCTCCTAAACTTGTTTCTAACAATACTTTTTAGTTCTCTGCCTTCGGTTGAAGAATTAAGAACATACTTCTGCCTTCCATCTTCGGTTTTTGTTCAACCGTAGATATTTCAGCACAAGCTTCAGCAAAGCGATCTAACACACGCTGACCAATTTCTTTGTGTGTGATTGCTCGACCTTTGAAACGTATAGATGCCTTCACTTTGTCGCCTTTTTCAAGGAACTTAATGCCGGCACGTAACTTCGTTTGGAAATCATGCTCATCAATTGTAGGGCTCAAACGAACCTCTTTCATAATGATAACCTTTTGATTTTTACGAATTTCACGGTCTTTCTTTTGCTGATCAAACTTAAACTTACCATGGTCCATGATACGAGCGACCGGTGGCTTGGCTTGAGGGGCCACAAGGACAAGATCCAAGTTAGCACGAGTAGCAAGTTCTAACGCTTCAATACGTGTTTTAACGCCTAGTTGATCTCCATTGTGATCGATTAATCGAAGTTCACGTGCGCGAATGCCTTCGTTTACATACATGTCTTTGCTAATATTAATCCACCTCCAAGATAGTGTCCCGAATACATAGATTTGGTGTAAAGTATATACCCTGGTCGAACGGTACACCTCGGTGATATGTCCATATGTCACTTGGAAATAAATTCATATTCCCAATCATTTTGTGGTTTAACCCAACAAAAAAGACGGACATTTGAGATGTCCGCCCGCTATATGTGCATACGCAACGATTGCGTAAAACAATTCAACGTGTAATTACCTGTAAATAACTCGGAAGCATTCGTCAGGTGAGAAGCGGGCAGCCTCTACTTTCAAACTTTGTATTCATAACCTAAATAATAATAACATGTTTCATTAAATAATGTCAACAATATTTATAAAGAAAAAAATAATACTTCGGATCATTATTTTCTCACTATTCTGACACATCATTTCAACTTACTTTATATTAAGCTAAATATAACTATACTAAAGGAGTGTATAAAATGTCCATTAAAAAGAAATTACTCTTAGGATTTTCCGCTATGATTTTAATCATAATGGTTGCATGTACGGTTCTATTCACTCAGCTAACCAATATAGATAAACATTATAGCGATACGTTAAAAACTGGTTTACCTCAATTATATGAAGTGAGCGATATACAGCATTATATTACATTAGAAGCTTCACAAGCCCAAACTTACATATTAGGGGACAATGCTTCCCTGCAAGACTTCCATAATACACAAACAAGTTTGGATGCTGCGATTGCTTCTTTAAACGAACAGTTCAAACGTTCTGAGACAAAGGATATGCTTGCTGCGCTCGCTACAAAAGTAGAAACTTATGAAGAACAATTAGCTGAAACCCTTTCATTAAACGAACATGATGGCTCTCAAACGGCGGTAATCCATTATACGAATAATGTTCTCCCGGCTCGTGATGAGGCAGTAGCAGCAGGGAATGAATTAAATAATTTAATAAAACAATTATTTGATGAAGCCCAAAATTCCGGTGATCAAAATATGACCATGGCCCTAATCATTTCGACAATTAATTTTTTCACAGCGATTATTGTTGGTATTATTATAGCACTCATACTAAGCCGTCAAATTTCAACACCTTTACAAAAATTAAAAACTGCTGTTCAAACGATCGCTTCTGGGAATTTAAGTGAATCCGATATTCAAGTAAAATCAAAAGATGAAATTGGACAATTAACAACAGCATTTAACACAATGAAAAGTACGATACAGCAGTTAATTCATTCAATGGCTACGAATGTCGAGCAGTTAAGTACGTCTTCCGAAGAATTAAGTGCTTCAACAACCGAGATGACAAAAACATCCGAAAACATATCAAAAAGTGCACAGCTATCTTCAGTTAACACATCAAGTGCCGCTGCAGCAGCAAAAGAATGTGCCGTAGCAATGGAGGAAACTTCTTCTGCTATCCAGCGCATTGCGGAATCTGCGCAGACGCTTCATTCGTCAGCATCGGCTACATCGACAATTGCGGATGAAGGTGAGGCTAATGTTTCAATAGCAAAACGTCAAATGTAAACGATTTACCAATCAACAAAGTTAAAAACCGAGCTTATCCAAAAATTAAGTAAGCAATCCGCTGAAATCGAAAACATTTCAAAGGTGATTACAAGCATTACCGACCAAACGAACTTATTGGCATTAAACGCCGCGATCGAAGCAGCACGTGCTGGCGAACACGGAAAAGGCTTTGCTGTCGTAGCAGATGAAGTTCGTAAACTTGCAGAAGAATCGAACCATTCAGCAGGAAAAATCGTTTCATTAACAACAGAAATTCAACATGACACGAAAAACGTAGAAAATGCGATTCAAGATAGTTTAACTTCTGTTGAGCAAGGTGTTGGTATTATTGAAAATGCCGGAAAATCCTTCAATAATATTTCAGTAGCCGTTGATCAAATGAAAGAACAAATCGAGGATGTTTCATCAGTAACCGAGGAAATTTCGGCAGCGGCTGAGGAAGTGACCGCTTCTGTACAAGAATTAGCATCACAAGCAGCAATCGTTTCAAATGAATCCGCTCAATCGAATGATGCCATTATTAATCAAATGCAGTCGTTACAAGATATTGCAAACGTCTCAACTAATTTAAGCAATAGTGCAGAACAACTCCAAAATTCGGTAACACAATTTAAATTATAAACTTTCCAAACGGTATTTTGACACCTTGTCAGAATACCGTTTTTTTCAATTTTCGTAGCACGTACTTAAAGAAAAGAAGTTACCCAAAAGGATTCACCTCTCGAGTAACTTCTATCCTAATATTATTTCGTTGCTTCTGCTGAAATAGTTGTTAAGAATTCCTCAAAGCTAACTGTTTCAGAATCTTTTGAGCCGTAACGACGAATATTTACGCCGCCTGCTTCGACTTCTTTGTCTCCGATAACAAGCATGTAAGGAATTTTTTGCATTTGTGCTTCACGGATTTTATAGCCTAATTTCTCTTCACGATCATCCATTTCTACACGGATGCCAGCTGCTGCTAATTTTTCCTGTACTTCACGCGCGTAATCATAATGCACCGAGTTCGATACTGGAATAATTGTCGCTTGTACTGGTGCTAACCATGTAGGGAATGCGCCTTTGTATTCTTCAATTAAGAAGGCTACGAAACGTTCCATAGTTGATACAACACCGCGGTGAATAACTACCGGACGTTGCGGTTGACCATCTTCACCAATGTAAGAAAGGTCAAAGCGTTGTGGTAATAAGAAATCAAGTTGTGCAGTTGATAATGTTTCTTCTTTACCAATCGCTGTTTTTACTTGAACATCTAATTTCGGTCCGTAGAACGCCGCTTCATCTTCTGCTTCAAAGTAATCTAGACCAAGCTCATCCATCGCTTCTTTTAGCATGCGTTGTGCTGTTTCCCACATTTCATCGTCATCATAGTATTTCTCTTTGTTGTTCGGATCACGGTAAGATAAACGGAATGAGTAATCTGTTAAATCAAAGTCTTTGTAAACTTCAAGAATTAACTCCACTACTTTTTTGAACTCTGCTTTAATTTGATCTGGACGAACGAAAATATGTGCATCATTTAACGTCATTCCTCGTACACGTTGTAAACCTGAAACTGCTCCAGACATTTCATAACGGTGCATTGTTCCTAACTCTGCAATACGAAGTGGTAAGTGACGATAAGAATGTAAACCATTTTTGAATACCATCATATGGTGAGGGCAGTTCATCGGACGTAATACAAGCGTTTCATTGTCCATCTCCATCGGTGGGAACATACCATCTTGATAGTGATCCCAGTGACCTGAAGTCTCATATAATGTTTTTGACCCAAGAACTGGTGTGTAAACATGCTTATAACCTAAAGAGATTTCTTTATCGACGATGTAACGCTCGATTGTACGGCGAATTGTTGCACCGTTTGGTAACCATAATGGTAAACCTTGACCAACTGTTTGGCTCGTCATAAATAAATTTAATTCTTTACCGATTTTACGGTGGTCACGCTCTTTTGCTTCTTCAATCATTTGTAAGTGATGCTTTAACTCATCCTTCGTGAAGAAAGCTGTACCGTAAATACGTTGTAGCATTTTATTATCTGAGTTTCCGCGCCAGTAAGCACCTGCTAAAGATAATAATTTAAACTCTTTTAATTTCCCTGTTGATGGCACGTGAACGCCACGGCAAAGGTCAAAGAAATCACCTTGGTAGTAGATCGATACTTCGTCATCAGCTGGGATCGCTTCTAATAATTCTAATTTGTATTCGTCGCCAACTTGCTCATAAATCGCTTGTGCTTCATTACGAGAAACCGCTTTACGATCGATTTCGATATTTTCAGCGATAATTTTTTTCATTTCTTTTTCAATTGCCGGTAAATCTTCTGCTGTAATCGGCGTCGGTGCATCGATATCATAGTAGAAACCTGAATCAATAACCGGACCAATTCCTAATTTCACTTCCGGGAAAAGTCGTTTTACCGCTTGTGCAGTTAAATGCGCTGTTGAGTGACGTAAAATTTCTAATGCTTCTGATGATTTATTCGTAATAATCTCAATTGCACCGTCTTGCTCAATACCTGTTTTAGCATCGATTAACGTGCCATTAATTTTACCTGCTAATGTAGATTTTTTTAGACCTGGGCTAATTGAACCTGCAATGTCTAAAGTAGATGTGCCTTTAGCGAATTCCTTCACTGCGCCATCTGGGAAAGTTAATTGAATCATTTCTGACATGTTGTTGTCCTCCTTATTTTTGGCAAAATAAAAAGCACCGTCCCTGGTAAAGGGACGATGCTGTATATGCTCGTGGTGCCACCCTTCTTCCTTCTTCGTAAAATACGAATAAGAAGCTCTCGGTCAGTTAACGTACTGAGAAACGTTGACGGATTTGCCCCGCCACTGCTCCAAGGTAGTAAAGGTTTACGCTTGTGCTAGGAAGCTCGCAGCCATGACTTCCCTCTCTAATAGCTAGTTCATAAAACTTGTTGTCCTTTTCAAGGCATTTATTAATGTTGTTAATTACTACAGTAGTATACGCTCGTTTCATGCGGATTGCAACTGCTAATAAACGATTTTTCCGAAAAATTACAGACGGCGGTTAATGCCATCCATCTGAATTGGGGTCGTTACCGCTTTAATCCGCTCCATTACACGCGCAGCTTTCACAACCTCGATATCGCCACGCTGAGACTGTGCTAAATGATGCTCTAGTCCTGCGTAATCAAAGTTTGACGTAATAAAGGTTGGTAATTCTTCACTCATACGATAATGCAGAATCGTCCCTATTATTTCATCGCGCGTCCATGCTGACATCGTTTCAGCGCCAATATCATCCAGCATCAAAACAGGTGCTTTTTTCACAAAATCAATTTTCCCATTTAATGTATTATCTGAAATCGCATTTTTCATTTCACGTAAAAATTCTGGTACAAAAACCACAACCGAACGCACTTTTAATGAAGCGAGTTCATTGGCTATCGCACCAAGCACGAAGGATTTCCCTATACCAAACGGACCATATAAGTAAAACCCTTTTTTGGGTAGCACACCTGTACGACTAAATTCTGCAACAAATTCAGCTGCTTGATCCGCAATGCTCAAACGGGAGTGATTGTCGATGGCTAAATCTTTCAACGTCGCCTTTAAGACATCTTTTGGCATATACATACTTGAAATCATATTTGCCACATCACGTCTTTCGTCTTCTCGTAACTTTTGCGCACACGGCACATAGGTCGTATCAATCGCATTGTATGTCGTATACAATTTCGGGACGTGCCCCTTTAACAAGTTCGTACAATTTCTCGTATCACCACAGCCACAGCAATCTGTATCTTGTGAAATGTATTCATACAGCTTCGGTAAACTAATATCAATCATTTGTTTCGTTAACTGTTGATTATGTTCTAGTAAAAATTGTTGCACTTTCGGATGCTCGACGGTTTCCCTACGCATCTCTTCAAAACGCGCTTCAAATGACGGCATTTTTTTCTTTATTTGATTTAACTGTTCATTTATCGGTTCGATTGGAATTCACCTACTTTTGTTGTTGATCTAGTTTCTGCAATATTTTCAAACGTTCTTTTTCAAAATCGACTGCACTTGTGTCTTCTTGCTTCGGTTGTTCATCCCGCTTATAAAACCAATCTGGCACTTGCTCATTACGTGTATTTTTGCGAGACGCCGGTGGTTTTTGAAACGGTTTACTCGGATTCGTTGAAGGTTTTGGCGTAGCACTTTCTGTTTTCCACTGCGCATATTTATCACGTTCTTGGCGCGCTAAATCCATCGCTTCTTTCGCCGTTTTTAAATGCTTACGACTCCAGTGATCAGCTATTTTTTCAACATAACTTCGCGGCAACTTCATATCCGTAGAAAGCATGACATATTCGAGCAAGACATTCACAACACCCACTGGCATACTGTATGTGACAACTAAATCTTCCGCGAGCTGAATCGACGAAGGGAGCGGTTCCTTGCCTTTATTAATATCTCGCAAAACTTGTACGGGTGGTGTCGTTTCTAAGTATTGAAGCAATTCCTGCTCCTTCGATAAATTTTGTGGAGCCGTTTCTTCCACTTGCTTACTTTGGAAAGTCTTTGTAAACGTCGGTGCATCTTTTGAGACAGCTAGCTTATAGTAATCTGCAGCAGCCTTTTTCAGCTTTTCTGTCGGCAACTTCATTTGCTCATCCAATGCTAAAATAACGACTTTTTGCATATCGATTGGGGACAGCTTATATAAAAAGGACAGCTTGGCAATCATTTCTCGCGCTTCAATCGTCAATGCAGAAGAAGGGACAAGTTGCTCTGATAAGCCTGACTGTAATAATTGAAAATCAAATTGTTCATAATAAAACGGATAATCTTGTTGCTTCGGTGCTTCTTCTTCATTAAAATCAGTCGGAACATTCGTATGCACAGGTTTGTACACATCAATAAACGTCCGGGTCACTTCTTCAAATGCTTCATTATTTGGTTGCGCAATAAATCGTTGGCGCAGTTTTCGATAAGGACCTTCTCCAATTTTACTGAACAAAAACATCGACAGTAGCGGATCTTTAAAAAAACTTTGGGCATCTAATGGACGCACAAGCTCATATATAAAATGACGGCTAGTCCCTAAATCCTTTTTCCACGTACGTAATAACCCGATTGCTTCTAAAGCAATGCGTGCTTCGAACACTTTCGGTAGCGGCATCGACAATACATTCATTAAATAATAATGGTTCATCTCTTGTGGCGCATAGCTTTCCGCCTCTGCCCATAACGTTAAATAAAGACTAATCGGTTCTGCCCCTGTTAATGGTTGATAAAATAACGTGACAAGCTGGCGTTCATTTGTCGATAATGCGTGAGGGAGCTTGATTTCAAAATGATCCGTAGGCTGTAATTCTTTCATCAAATGAACCATTTTTTGTACCTCCCTCTGAATTATTTATCATGTGATTGACGGATCATAATCTCTTTTAGTTCTTCAATAAAAACGGTAATGTCTTTAAATTGACGATAAACCGATGCAAATCGAACATATGCAACTTCATCGATTTTCGCTAAACGGTCCATCACCATTTCACCGACATCTTCTGAGCGTACTTCGGCATTTCCTACACGACGTAGCTCTTTTTCAATGTCCATCACAAGCTCTTCTAACTGATCTAGTGGTACCGGACGTTTTTCACAAGCACGAATAAGCCCACGTAAAACCTTTTCACGCGTAAATTCCTCACGGGAACCTTCTTTTTTCACAACAATTAATGGTGTTTCTTCTATTTTTTCAAACGTAGTAAATCGAAAGCTACATGATTCGCATTCACGACGTCTTCGTATTTCTTTATTATCATCAACAGGTCTAGAGTCTACAACACGTGTTCCGTTGTATTGACAAGCTGGACATCTCATAGTTTTTTTCTCCTGATTCTTAAGTCATAATCGTATTATAACAAAAATAACGCGCGTGAAATAGTCATTCCTGCGCGCGCATCGTTTCCGAAAATTATACAGCTTCTTAATATGTATGTGCAATAGAAAAAACCTTTGCGAGAAAATAGTAACTTTTCGCAAAGGATTTATTTCACTTTAATCAATTACGCCTCTGCGTAATTGCGTCCAGATTTTTTTCGAGCGAGCTCGAAAAACTCCCCTTAAAATCTGTGACATCCGCCAGGTGCTTTAACTTGATTCAGCTGAATCAAGTTAAGCGTTTACTGTTGCAAGTTCTTTTGCAATTTTCACTGTTAAGTCTACTACACGAGCAGAATAACCCCACTCATTGTCATACCAAGCTAAAACTTTTACTTTACGATCACCTAAAACGATTGTCGTTAAACCGTCTACTGTAGAAGAGAAAGTCGTTGTGTTGAAGTCAGAAGATACAAGTGGCTCCATTGTGAAGTTTAAAATACCTTTCATTTTACCTTCAGCAGCCGCTTTGAATGCATTGTTTACTTCTTCCACTGTCACGTCTTTTTCTAAGTCTACTACTAAGTCTACTAAAGAAACATTCGGTGTTGGTACACGTAATGCCATACCATGAATTTTGCCATCTAATTCCGGTAACACTAAGCGTAATGCTTTTGCTGCACCAGTTGAAGTTGGAATAATTGATGATGCACAGTTACGCGCACGACGTAAATCTTTATGTGGGTTGTCAATGTTGTTTTGGTCATTTGTATAAGCATGAACTGTTGTCATTAAACCGTTTACAATACCAAACTCATCATTTAATACTTTCGCTACTGGAGCTAAGCAGTTTGTTGTACAAGATGCATTTGAAATTACATCATGTTTTGATAAATCTAATTTCTCGTCATTTACACCTAGAACAACCGTAATATCTTCGTTTTTACCTGGAGCAGTTAAAATAACTTTTTTAGCACCAGCTTCTAAATGCATCGCCGCTTTGTCACGGTCATTAAATTTACCAGTTGCTTCGATAACGATATCTACGCCCATCTCAGTCCAAGGTAATTTTAACGGATCACGTTCGCTCACTAATACAACACGTTTACCATTTACGATTAAAGCGCCTTCTTCTGCTTCAACTGTTCCAGGGAAAGTACCATGATTTGTGTCATACTTAATTAAATGTGCTAACGTTTCAGCTGGGTAACTAGCATTAACTGCTACGATATTTACATTACCTTGCATCATCGCTTGTCTGAAAACCATACGACCGATACGGCCAAAACCATTGATTGCAATAGAAACTGTCATATTATTTAAATCCTCCTAAAAGTACGATTAAGTCTAATTGTTATATTCGCTCATTAGTATAACACATTTTTTCTAATAGTGAACATATTTAAACAGCAATAAATAAAGTTGTTATTTTCTGAAAACGATTTCATATGCACTTAGAAAGAGTTTATCGCTCATCACAAATAGAATGCATCGTTAAACAACAAACGATGCATTCTACATTACAAAATGTTATTCACTTTTAGTAAACTTAATGATTTGCCACTGCTTCAAAATTTGCTCTAATTGCTTCGCCGTTTCTTCTAGCATGCCATTATTAAAAATAACGGCATCTGCTAACGCTTCTTTTTCGGCAACTGGTATTTGTGTTGCGATACGAGCGTGTGCTTCTTCCATCGAAAAACCATTGCGCTCCATTAGGCGTTGGAGTTGGTTGTCCTCTGATACAGTAACGACCAAAATCTTCTCGACAAAATGCTGCAATTTGCTTTCAAATAATAACGGAATATCCATAATGACGGTTTGTTCCCCTTTTGCCACATGCTCATCCCGCTGACGAATCATTTCCGCACGAATGGCTGGATGAATAATGCCATTGAGCACCGCGCGCTTTTCTTCATCATGAAAAATAATCGCACCTACTTTTGCACGATCCATCGTCCCGTCAGCTGCAATAACCTCTGGACCAAATGCCTCGGCAATTTTCTGTAATGTATTTGAACCGGGCCCCACTACTTGGCGCGCTACTAAATCAGCATCGACAATCGGTAGTTTATACGTCTCCAGCATTTTAGCGACCGTGCTTTTTCCACTTGCAATACTTCCAGTTAAGCCAATAATCATATGATTACACCTCTTATTTTTGACAATATGGGCAATAAACAGATGTTCTTCCGCCAATGACCATTGAGTTTGTTTCTGTACCACACGCTAAGCATTCTTTTTTACCGTACATTTTCAATCGATGTTGCATCGTTCCTGCCCCGCCATTAATACTGCGATAATCTGAAATGGTCGAGCCGCCTGAGTCGATACTTTCTTGAAGCACGTCACAAATAACTTGAAACAAAGCTTCTTTTCTTGCCTGACTGATGCGATTTGTTTTACGTCCAGGATGAATACCCATATTAAAAAGTGCCTCGGTCGCGTAAATATTACCGCAACCGGAAATGACTTGGCCATCCATAATGACTTCTTTAATGGGCTTATTCGCATATTTCAGTTTTTCACTTTGCGCCAAAAAGTACGCACAGGCATCTTCATCAAACGGCTCGGGTGCCATTTTCAACAATGGTGGGTGATCCGCGATTTCCTTCAAAAAACGCAATTCCCCAAAACGGCGAATATCGGAATACACTAACAGCTCGCCTGTCGATAATGTAAAAATAGCATGGACATGTTTGCGGAATTTTTCTTCAGTAATTTCCAGCACATCATTCACCACAAACCACGCGCCACTCATGCCTAAATGATTTACTAAAACAAAGGACTCCCCTTCATTTTCAAGCATGAAAAATATATATTTCGAACGTCTTTTAATTTCTAAAATCGTCCTATTTTGAAGCAGTTGTTCAAATAACTGCGGTTCCATATTTTTAACAATCGCTTGCTTGCCTGCCTCATTGGAAGCAAAAATCACGCTGGATAATGCGACTTTTTCGATTGTTTTCCCTTCCACAATCGGTTTTAAATCGCGGACAACGCCTTCAACTTCTGGTAATTCTGGCATGATGACAACTCCTTACTTCGCGTCGTACCACGTGTCGCCATATGAAAAATCAACTTTCAATGGCACGATTAATTGAATCGCATTTTCCATTACTTCTGGTACGATACGCTCTAAAATTTCGATTTCCTCTTTCGGTGCTTCAAAAATTAATTCATCGTGCACTTGTAACAATAATTTCGCCTGCAAGCCTTCTTGTTGCAAACGCGCATCCATATCAAGCATCGCCTTTTTAATAATATCTGCCGCACTTCCTTGAATTGGCGTATTCATCGCCGTTCGCTCTGCAAAGCTACGCAAATTGAAATTCGAGCTAGTAATATCCGGTAAATAACGACGACGGTTTAATATCGTTGTGACAAAACCTTGTTTCTTTGCCTCAACAACAATCGAATCCATGTAATTTTTTACACCTGGGAAGCTTGCTAAATAGTTTTCGATAAATGTTGCCGCTTCTTTACGAGTAATGTCTAAGCTTTGAGATAAACCATAATCACTAATACCGTATACAATTCCAAAGTTTACCGCCTTCGCTGTTCTACGCATATTGCTCGTCACTTCATCCGCCTCGACATTAAATACATCCATCGCGGTTCTAGTATGAATATCCATCCCTTGTGTAAACGCATCGACTAACGCAGGGTCCTCACACATGTGCGCTAATACACGTAATTCAATTTGAGAATAGTCCGCAGCAAATAAAATCCAGTCTTTTTTAGATGGGATAAACGCCTGTCTAATTTTTCGCCCTTCTTCTAAACGAATCGGGATGTTTTGTAAGTTTGGATCTGTTGAACTTAAGCGACCTGTTGCCGTTAACGCTTGTTGGAAACGCGTATGCACTTTTGAATCTTCATGATGAATTTCTTTCGTTAAGCCTTCAATGTACGTCGATTGCAGTTTCGCCAATGTTCGGTACGTTAAAATATGCTTCACAACTTCATGTTCTGATTGAAGCTTTTCTAACACGTCCGCTGCGGTAGAATAGCCTGTTTTTGTTTTTTTAATGACAGGTAAACCAAGCTTATCAAATAAAATAACACCTAGTTGCTTCGGTGAATTAATATTAAATGTCTCACCTGCCGCGTCATAAATCGTTGCCTCAATCACATCTAGTTTTTGCTTCAAGTCAGCACCCATTTGCTGTAATGTATCGGCGTTTACTGTAATGCCCTCGCTCTCCATCTTCCCTAAAATATGAGCAAGCGGAAGCTCTAACTCTTTATATAACTCAAACTGTTCATTCGTTTTTAATTTCTCTTCTAAAACAGGCTGAAGCTTCCAAATCGCCATTGCTTTACGGCTTACATGATCCGCTAATACATCGGCTGCTGGTACAGCCCATTTGGCACCTTTTCCATAAACCGATTCATTGGACTTCACATTTTGATATCCAAATTCCTTCGCATGTGTCGCCACATCATCACCGGAAGTAGACGGTTTCATAATGTAAGAAGCTAATAATAAATCAAATTCCACACCCTTTAATTCGATACCTAAACGGTGAAGCATCGCTTGTGTTGCTTTACTATCTGTCACATACTTTTTCTTCGTAGCATCTTGTAGCCATGTTTTTAAGGCACTATTTTCTACTACATTATTTATAGCCGTAAAAATTGTATTACTGCCATCTGTTAACGCTAACCCAAGTGCCTCGCAACTATGATAATGCTCATTTTCAAGCTCTAAATGCATCGCCATCGTATTTTGAAGCATGTCCGCTGTGACAACTTCTTCTATTAAAAACTGTAGCTCCTCTTGTTCGATTTCTTCACTTTCAAAATCACTTTTTTCAATCAATGATTTAAAGCCAAGCTCCTGCCAAACTTCAAGCAATTGCTCTTCATTTGGACCTGCATAAGCTAGCTCACTTAACGACACTTCAATCGGGGCTTCCGTATGGATTGTGACTAACTTTTTCGATAAATGGGCAAGCTCTTCATTTTCAATCAACTTTTCCTTCATTTTAGAAGCTTTCATCGAATCAATCGCCTCATAAAGCGCTTCGATCGTTCCATGTTCTTTTAATAGCTTAATTGCCGTCTTTTCACCAACACCTGGCACACCCGGAATATTATCGGATTGGTCACCCATTAAGCCCTTCATATCAATAATTTGCTCAGGTGTTAAGCCGTATTTTTCTTCAATATAAGCCGGTGTATATTTTTCAATATCCGTAATCCCTTTGCGTGTAATATAAACGGTCACCTCATTCGAAGCCAATTGCGTTAAATCTTTATCACCTGAAACGATAATGACTTCTGTTCCGAGTGCTGCCGCTTGTTTCGCTAAAGTACCGATAATATCATCCGCTTCATACATAGATAACTCATAGCGCTTAATTTGATACGCATCAACCAACTTACGAATGTATGGAAATTGCTCCGATAATTCAGATGGCGTTTTTTGACGTCCACCTTTATATTCTCCGTATGATTCATGGCGGAATGTCGTTTTCCCCGCATCAAACGCTACAAGCATTTGGGTTGGATTTTCCTCACCTATAATTTTTTGTAGCATCGTCGTAAAGCCGTATGTTGCATTCGTATGAATCCCACTATCATTTGTCAACGGTGGTAATGCAAAAAACGCACGATACGCTAAACTATTGCCATCTAATAAAAGTAATTTCTCTTTCGTCATGCTGTGTTCCTCCAATTTATCAATTTCATCTGTGCTCACTCTTTTTAAGTTTTGAATTACGATTGTACGTTCTCCTTCTACTTTAGCGATTGTTCCGTAGAAATGCCAATATAAATGTAGAAAAAACAAGAAAAAAGCCTAGAAGCACGAACTACTCCATGCTCTAGACTTGTCATTTAAATTTCCACTCATAAAGAGCACTTTCCACTATAAAAGTTAGAAATAAATGAATCGATAATATTAGGTTCGTTCTGCTACTCTACAGGAGCCAAACACGATGTGGTGCACTTAACATTCGTTCCTCTTTTCTAGGGACATGGCTTCAAGAAATGTGTTCCTGCCGCTATGATTTCGTCGCAGAATTTATATAGTAAATCGATTAATTTGAGATTTTAATTTAATAATCATTTCATTTAGCTCTGTTGCAATACTTAACATTTCTTCAGAAGAAGCTGTTTGCTCTTCCATCGATGCTGCAATGCTTTGTGAATGTTCATTTGTTGCTTCTAATGATTGTACTGTTACATTAGTTGTTTCTAGTATTTGCTGTGAACCATTCGAAATTCCTTGAATCGTCATCGTCACCGTTTGAATCTCTTTATTCATCTCGTCCACTAAGTTAGAAATCGTATTAAACGTTTCACCTGCCGAATAAATTGTCAAACTTTCCTGCTCAATTTTTGAAACTACATTATTAATGGCAACAACGGATTCATTTGAATCTTTTTGCATCTCAGCTATTAAAGTGGTAATATTGCTTGCTGAGTTAGCTGATTGCTCCGCTAATGAACGAATTTCATCTGCTACAACAGCAAAGCCTTTCCCGTATTCACCAGCACGTGCTGCTTCAATGGCCGCATTTAATGCTAGTAAATTAATTTGGTCAGAAATATTTGAAATAATCTTCGTAATTTGGCTTACTTCCGTAGAGCGGCTATTCATTTGCTGCGTTTTAGCTAATGATAGCTTAGCTGTCTCATTGATACTCTCAATCCCAGCAACTGATTTTTGAATAACTTCATTTCCTTGTGTTGCTACATTTGTCGCATTACTCGCTTCATTTGAAACCGACTGAGTTAAATCTGAAATATCTGTAATTTGATCAACAATTTGTTGTACTGCTACAAGATTTTGAGTTGCTCCTGATGTGATAAGCTCTGTACTTGATGCAATTTCTTGAATGGCACCAGAAACTTGATTGGATGCAATCGTTAATTGCTCTACACTCAATTTTAATGTAGCTGAACCTTCTTCTACATGTTGAGAAGTATCCGTAACATGTACAATCGTTTCTCTTAATTGAGACTGCATATGTTCGAAGCTCTGTGCTAATCGGCCAATTTCATCCTGCCCTTTTACTTCAAGTTGCTTAGATAAGTCTCCTGCTGCTACAATTTCTGTATGATCCGCTAATACCATTAAAGGATTAACAATCCTTTTGGAAATTATCACCGCTATAATCGAACCTAAAGTTATTGCAACAACTAAAAGACCCATAACAATTTTTATTAAAAGACTATTTAACTCATCAATAAAATCGGCATCAGCATCTAATCCTAATACAGAATCCGTTCCTGGGATTTGTAAAAACGTTGATTTATGCTTTCCATAATCGTCTTCATAAATTTCACTCACAATCATATCCCGTGTGCTTAATGCCTTAGCTTGATCAGATGTAAATGCTAATGGTGTTAAATAGTCATCGGTATTACCTAAGGCTAATATCACTTCTTCTCCATCTACTTTACTCATAATATAGGCATTTTCTAGCTCAAGTTCATTTTGGAATGCTGTGATTTCTCGCTGTAACTCCTTGTATGTAGCTTCATCAGATTTTGCATTAATTACAATGTCTGCATCAACCATAACACTAAACTTTTCCATATTTAACATTAAATTTTGATTGTACTGCGGGATAATATGACTAGTAATTAAATTACTTGAAACGAAGAATAGTACAGAGCCAAAAACGATACTCACCGCAACAATCGGAATCAAAACTGCTAACAAAACCTTCGTTTTTACTGATTTCATAATTTTGAACATTGGTAGCTACCTATAATCAATAGTAGCTTTCCCCTCCTTGCTATTTTGAATTTCAATTTGATATCGCCATTTTTTTCTCGACAAATGACATAAAGTCCAGCGATAGAATATGATTGTTTTGTTCAAGTGAATCACAGCTGTAAAAAATAACGGCAAATGTTGATCCACTTTCTAAAGGGATATGTCGATATTCTAAAATATGGTCAAACTGCTTTTTTAATTGATCATGCAAAATCACGAAATTTGAATCGATTTTTAGATCATGATCGAATTCTGCACATGTAAAATTGTAAATTTTATCGTCCATTGCCTGTATTAACTGTGGCCAATCTGGCTTTGATTGTTCAAAAAAATGATGATACGGATTGACACCGTAAGCAACATAGCCTAACTCTGTTGTACCTATTCCAGCAAACCTCAGTGGATTAATTTCAATAGGTATAAATTCTCCATTACTTTGCATTCTTAGCTCAATATGTAATGGCATTTTTCTCAAATCAAATAATGTATTTAGTCTAGCTATAAACGCCGAAATAGGCGCTAAATAATTGGCTAATATTTTCTTACTTGTATAATAAATGCGATCACTCATATCTTTTTCATCTTTAAACATCCTTGAAAAAACATTCAGTAAAACCGGTTCGTTGTTGTCATCAAAATATAGATCTACAGCAAATTCCTGACCTTCGATATAGCTCTCAATAATAAATGAATTTGTATCTAATACATCCGTTGAGTAATTTTCACTACCCGATTGCATCGTACTGACTAAATTTTCAAGAACCCGTTGATATTCATGTTTATTATCTATCCGGTAAACCCCCACACTTGAATAGCCAATCGAAGGCTTCAATATAACTGGATAAGGCAGTATTTCAGTATCTATATGATGTAATTCTCTCATAGAAGCTTCTAAAAAGAAAAAATGGGGGTAAATTTTTGACAAACATTTCCTAAAATCCACCTTGTTTTTAAATAAATTTGCTACTTTTGTTATGTTTGCTTGACTATGAAATTCATTTAATAGTTGAAAAGCCTCCTCAGAATTCATAATTATTAATTCCTCTGATCGAAATACATTTTCTAAATCGTGTTGCTCTACTAAATTTTGTCCCAGTATTTCTTTTCGCTGTATATCGCACATGACAATGTCTTTTTCATAAAGTGTTTCTGACAAAAGCGGCGATATGTATGTACTATCAAGTAAAATCAAAAATATTCCTCCAATACTCTCTGCTAACATGGAAATGTTCGATATACCATCCAATATACCTAAATCCACATCAATATTAGGTATTTAATTTCTTTATTTTTCAATTGAATTAAACCCTTAATACTATATCCACTATTATACATCAACATTACTTTTGGTCTTTATTTCAGATTTTTCTAATAAATATTTCCATTTATTCCATTACCGCTATTACGGTTAAAGAAATCAAAAAAGCTGAACAGAAAGTACAAGTACACTTTTCTGTAACAGCTCTTTAAAATAGAAAAGCCTTTATTGTCTAATCAAACCGAATAAACAATAAAGACTAAGATCTAATATTACGTGATAATATGCTTATTTTGATTTTTTAAATTTAACTTGTTCAACCGTATCACGTTTTTCAATATAAGGAATCTCTTCAAAAATAACCGTTAATAAAAACGCATTTAATAATGGAATAATCACATACATCGGCATGCCTACTAAATCATATGGCATTAAGCCCCGCGCGAATACTTCCACAAAACCAATTTGCGAGAAGCGAAAAAAAATGACAACCCTAATTAAAGAGTTGTCACTTCTTCATGTGCTATTTCAATCTATCAGGCTTGAAGCAAGAGCATCTTCATCTGCTGAAAGTATTGTACATTCCGTTACTTAATATTTTCGTTTGCATATTTCGTTAGTTGCTCTCCACCAGATGCGTGCCATTTCGTAACAAACTCATCAAATGCATCGATTGATTTTTTCCCTGTAATAATATCTGCTGCATATTCTTTGTATAAGTTTTCCATCGCATCCCATTGCGAAATCATATCTTCTGGGATCGTAAAGTTGTTATCCTCATGATAATACGAGTTTACTGCTTCTTGCGATTGTTTCGCAGGTGCGCTTAATAATGGAGTATCCTCGCTCACTTTTACACCTAAGTCCGCATTCATCGGCTCCCAATAACGAGCAAACCATTCTGAATAATATTTATCATTTAACTCCGCTACATCAACGTTTGTCGTGTAATGTGTGCCTTCATAACCTAAAGAATCTAATTTTAAACCGTTTGGACTCGCTAAGTAATCTAAAATTTCAAATACGAGCTCTTTGTTCGGTGATTGAGAAGAAATCGCTAAACCGCGCGTTTCTTTCGTTACACTTATTGCACCGTACCCTTGACTTACACCTTTTGCAGGAGGTAATACGGTTAATGTAGCGGTTTCACCATTCACTTGTTTTTGACGGCTATTATAAAAATCTACTACTTTCCCATTCGTCCCTACAATAACACCTGTTTGATTATTATAAAATGCATCTTCTTTTGTATCCCAAGCTTGTGTTAAATATTGATTATCCAGCAAACCTTTTGAATAAAGCTCGCTATAATAAGCTAATTTATCTTTTTCTGCTGCCGATACTTTTTTGTAAACAAATGCACCGTCTTGTTGTAACCAAGAAGAAGTAACTCCAAATGCATCATTGAAAATAAAATCTAACTCGGCGATATCACCTGCAACAGTTACACCATTTTTCACGAGCCCTTTTGCTACTAATTCTTCTAAAAATGCTGTGTAGTTTTCTACTGTTGGATTTTTCACTAATGTAGCACCTGAATCCGTTTGCTCTAGGAAATCTGTACGAACTACCGGCACTTTATTGTCGATATTTTTCACCCATAAAAGATATGGATAATTTTCCAAACGTGTTTTATTATGTGCTTGTAAAATACCTTTTAAGTGTTCTGACTTCTCGATGTACGGCGTTAAATCTTCCAAAAGATCTTGATTCTCGATTTGCTCGTCTCCACCTTGGAAATAAATTAAATCTGGAATCGTACCACTGTATAATAATAAATTTAATTTTTCTGCGTATGAACCTTGTGCTACTTCAACCAATTCAAACTCAATATCTAAACCTTTGTCTTCCTTTAAACCAACCTCTAACGCATCATAAAACTTTACCGCTTCTGGATTTGATGGACCGTCATCTTTAAACACTACTTTAATAACGGTCTTGCCCTCTTCATTTACTTCTGGTTCTGTCGATGTGTCGCCTTTATCACTACATGCCGCTAAAATTAATACAAATAACGTTAAAAATAATAAACTTAATTTCTTCATTTAAAATACCTCCATTTCATTTCTTATTCTTTCTCTCCGCCATCCATCGTACCTTTTGTGAAGTATTTCAAGATTAAAGGATAAAGTAATAACATCGGAATGACTGCAATGACAATCGTTGTAGATTGCAACGAACCAAAATCAAGTGACGCAAGTAATTCCGGTCTCATCCCTTCAATCCCTTGTAACATCGTCATATTATCTTGAGACACGACGAATTGACGCAAAACAACTTGTAATGGCCATTTATTTGGATCCGTAATATAAATCGTCGCACGGAAATATTCATTCCAGTGATAAACACCATAAAATAATGCCATTGTAGCTAATGCTGGCTTTGATAGCGGCAGTATGATACTGGTAAAAATACGAAAATGTCCTGCCCCATCAATACGCGCTGCTTCTACAATGCTATCCGGTATTTCTTGGAAGAATCGCATTAAAATAAATAAGTAATACACATTAATCGCCTTATACAAAATGACAGACGCATAGGAATTTAACAGTCCTAAATCTTTCATTAATAAATACTCTGTAATCATAGAAGGCTCAAATACCATAATGCCGATTAATACAAATAATACAAACTTCTTCCCTACAAATTCAGTACGCGCTAATACGTACGCTGTCATGGCTGTTAAAAACAAATTTAATAACGTGCCGATAATCGTGATAAATAAGGAATTCAGTAAGCTTTTTATAATTAATGGGTTCGAAAAAATAATTTCATAATTGATAAACGAAAACCCTTTAGGTAACACGCCTAAGCCTGATAACTCATTTACGCGGGCTGGATCTGATAATGACATCGCTAAAATGTTTAGTAATGGGATTAAAATCGCAAGCGCGAATAAAAATAAGACAAATTGAATAATCGATTTTGTAACAGAAAATGTTCTCATTTTAATCATCCCCTACCATACACCTTTGCCCGTAATTTTTTTCGATATAAAATGTGTACCTAAAATTAATATTAAGCCAATTACACCTTTAAATAAACTTGCCGCTGTTGCATAAGCATATTGCCCATTCATTAAACCGATTCGATATACATACGTATCTAAAATATCAATGACACTTAAAACAGAGTCATTCATTAAATTGAATACTTGGTCAAATCCAGCATTCATGAAAAAACCTAAATTTAAAATAAATACCGTAATTACCGTACTCACCATTGCCGGAAGTGTAATATAGCGCATTTGTTGAAACGTTGATGCACCGTCCATTTTCGCTGCTTCATAAAGAGAAGGACTTATTTTTAATATTGCTGCAATGTATAAAATCGTATCCCAGCCGGCACTTCGCCACATTTCGGAAAACACGAGTACCCAACGTATATGTTCCTTACTCGTCATAAAATCAATTGAAGGAAGATTGAAGAAATTTCGTATCACATTAATTGCACCATCAGCGGGATTTAAAAAAGTAATCCAAATTCCTGCAATGACTACCCATGACAGAAAATGAGGGAGGTACGATATTGATTGAATAAATTTCCGATAAGGTCCAAAACGTAATTCATTAATAAGTAACGAAAGGATAATCGGAATCGGGAAGATAAAAATAATTTTCATCGAACTAATAATAATAGTGTTCTGCAATACATCTAAAAATGCCGGCGAACTGAAGAGCGTATTAAAATGCTTCATACCAGCCCATGTATTTTCCCCAATAATTTTATAATCTTCAAATGCAAGTTTCATATTAACAATCGGGATAATATGAAAAATTGTGAAGTAAATGAAGCCAGGAAGTAACATGACATATAAAATAAGATCCTTGCGCATACGTTTCAGCGTTTTCATAGGTAAGTGCCTCCTTCCTTATTACGCCAAATGTTGCACACAGAACTTTTCAATAAATTTGTCGTACTAATAAGTTCGGTCTCATAAATTTTGCTTCTTTTCCCTTTCCATGTCAACGAGTATTTCATTTTTCTAATACATACGACTAGTCAGTTTGTTCACAATTCACCTGATTTTTCCCATCTTAATTACACCTCGGCGAAATTTTATCCAGTCTAACTTTATGTTGATTATATAGGTGTTTCGCTGCGAATAGTTTGTTCAAAAAAGCAAAAAACGTTCCATTTGCTTACATGCAAATGGAACGTTTTTTAGGGTATACCCTTATTATTTCAACTTTTTAAATTTATAATTTTGTACAGAATCTTTTTCTTCACGATAAAAAATCTCTTCAAAAATTACTGTTAAGAGGAACGCATTTAAGAATGGAATGACGAAATACAGAGGCATTCCACCTAAATCATACTGCATAAGTGAGCGCGCAAATACTTCAACAAATCCGATTTGCGTGAAGTAAAAAATCATTCCAATTCCTACTTGCCAAATTGGTCGCTTGTCTTTGCGCTTTTCGAACCATAATACTTTTTTAAAGGAATTTCGAACATCCTCTGCAATGATGAAACCAGCAAATAATAATACGATAAATAGAACAGGTATATGAAAAATAGTCGCATTGATCCAAGTAAAACTCGTGCCCTGAAATAATGCTGTTACGGAAGTTGCGATAATGAATGCTAGCAACGTATTTTGAATCATTCTACTCAAATATACACACTCCTTTTCAAGTTACATAAACTATTATAACAGAAAATATATTATTTGAAAGTAATATAGTTTCTATAGTAGCTGATAGCATCATAAGAATAGAGTACATATTTAAAATATAGTTTGATTAAAATCATCTCTCCTCTGCAAATTTCTTAGAGCTTAGATGATTACCCAGTTGGATATTTATGTTAATGTAACTATAATGATTTTGATGGAATGTACTTAAACTAAAATCGCAATTAGCGGACCTAAGATATTTGTAATTGGAGTGGTTAATTGTTTAAAGAACACATTTTTCGCTATCGGGTACAGCTACGATTGGAGTTGATGGTGAAATGATAGAATTAATTCCGCAAGAAGGATATGAAGTCCCCCTGATATTCCACATCAAATGTTTAATAAAACTAATCTTGATGTAGATTTTAAAGTTACCTCTCAGCCAAATAGCAAGGGAGATAGAGTTCTAACACAAAAATAATATTCAACTACCATTAAAGAATATTGTTTTCTCCCATATTCTATGGTGGAACAGGGCTTCATGGATGACTAACTGGGGCTTTACTTGAAGATTATTGAGGTGCATATGCAGCTCTATTTTTCTTATTGAATGAACGGAGCACTTTAGTTAAATAAGGTTTTTTTTTACGAATGTGTTAATTAAGTTGATTTATGTAAAATATTGAACGAAAGGGGTGCTTTACTTCAAGTCTGGGGGTGGCACTTTTTTCTTAAACTAACGCAGGACAGTTAAATAATATTTATAGGGGGTATTTTATGATTAAGTCTTTAAAAGGGCAATTTATCTTATCTATATTTGTTGCTATTGGCTTTGTTTATGTTAATTTTTCTAGTATTGAGTTTATTGCTGACAAGAGGGATCCAACATTTCGGGTAATATTTTTCTTCACCATGATTTTATTGGTGTTTAATGCGGGATTATTGACGGAAAAATACATTCAAACAAGAAAGAAGAAATAACTTTTATCCAACTGACGGGGGCTTAAGCAAAAAAAGGCTGCCTTTGGGGTAGCTTATTCTTATTAAACTAACGAAGCAGGTTAGTTCAATAAGGATAAACTAGTATTTGTGTAGATTTTAAATGAAGTTTTACTGTTTAAAAAAAGATATACCGTTTTAAATAAAGTTATACTGTTTCACTCCTTTGGATTACTATAATCTCAAGGAGTGTTTTATGTCTAAAAGAACTAGGACATCTAAAGTTGTGATGTCGATTAAAGACGGTCGAGGTTCTGGAGTATGTGCGGATTATAAACCGTGGTTAAATATTCAGGATGTTTCATCATTGGAAAGGTCTACACGTGTAAGAGGAATTAAATCAAATAGACAACATGAATTGTGATAATATAATTAGAAGTAGAAGCCTTTATTTTAGGAGGATCATATGAGCTTGATAGCGCAACATCCTTATATAAAAATTGAAAGAAAAGTGACAAGTTTTGAACAGTTTGAAATTGAGCATGACCGAATCATTTACTTATACAATGACAAGGTCGTTACACAGTATAGAGAGTTTCCGATTAAGGTTGTGATGGATTTTTCTTTTCGAGAAATTGCAAATCAAGGTGGTATTCTCTATTTACATACGCTACAAGGTGTATATACGTATATCGTGAAATCTTCACCAAAAGATTTTATCACAGCATATAGAGCATATTTCAAGTAAAGGTTGCATTATACGTTCTAGATAAAAAATCGGCAAGGGAGTTTTAATCTGGTTATGAAAAGGTTATGGGAATTCCAGATTTAACAAAATGCAGCGAGCCTTATCGGTACTTATATCGTTTATTGGCAGTTCAAGGGAAAGTTGAGTTAAATGTTTGGTTAAATCACAAGATATTCCTTATTCAACTAATGCGGGCTTTACATCAAGTAGGAGTAAAGCCTTTTTTCTTATTGAATTAAAGCAGCAGTTTAGTTCAATAAGAATTGTTACTTTTATTCAATATTAACGTCTACTGTAAATAAAGGGGTGAGTATAATTAAAAAGATTTCTGTGTTAATTATTATTGGACTGATTATGATAGGAATATTTTTTTTTGAACCGTTTCGTTCAGAACCACCTACACCAAACGTAACAATAGGAGATGTTGATATTCCTACTACACAAGGGTCATTCTGCTGGCATGGACTTTTATCCGGCCAATGTATAGATAAAATTTATACTAGTCCGTTAGATATGGCAGATGAACACAAACCAACTGGGGTCTCTCCAAACGAAGAAATAAGTATTACATTTAAGAAAGAACCCCTAGAGGGAACGATGGTAGTTGAACAATTGGTGGATGAGAACAATAAAATAGATATCGAAGTAAAGAATGACATAATTAAAGTTCCGAAAGAAAAAGGTGTATACGCTTATTATGTAATAGCTAATTGGGAGCGAGGAAACGGAAACTATGCCTTTTCAATAGAAGTAAAATAAACCTTATTAAGCTAACGGGGGCTTTAGCAGAACAAGGCTGCCTTTGGGGTAGCTTTTTCTTATTGAACTAACGGGGCAGGTTAGTTCAATAAGACAATGGAAGTTTTCATGTCGCATTTGACACAAACTGCGAAACAAAAAAAGGCAGCGCAAAGCATTCTGCCTTTAAAATATTCATACTCCTTTTTATTAATAAAGGGAGGTCTGTAAGTTTTTTGACTCAATCATATCAGATACAAACGTATACAGATTTGGTGGATGCTCTGCAATGCGGTGTGCAAGATACAAGTACCATTCCGTGCCATATGTGACGTACACTTTTGTTTGTAGATTTTCATTTCTCAATGATTTAATTAAATCTGGACGAACGCCATAATTCCGGTATTGGAATAGTCATAATTGATTGTTCCCAGGGACGTGAAAATTTAAGATAATGGATTTCTCGCAGTTTGGGGGAGCTCAAACGTTCTTCAATTTAGCTTGTTTCTACAACACGATTACACTTCCATTTCATCCCCTGGCTAGTCACTCTTATATATCCGATTCAAACCACCTGTGATATGATGACAGAATAATAAAGTGTGATTTTAATCAAGGGGTGTTTAATATGTATCAAGAGACAAATAAGATTGATTTAGTTCAAAAGGTTTTAAAAAACTGGAAAGGCTTTTTCATCCCATATGAGATGGCGTTATATGAGTTGAAGAGTGATTTCAATATTATTGATCTTGAATGGAAATCGAAACACGGATACTCTCCCATTGAGCATATGAAAACACGCATGAAAACTATTATGTCATTGGTTGAGAAGATTGAAAATAAAGAAATACCGCTGACTCAAGAATCTATTAAACAAGAAATACGAGATATTGTTGGAGTACGAATTATCACTAGCTTTATTGATGATGTATATTTGCTGAAGGAACATATCGAGCAGCGTGAAGATATTCGCATGATTAGAGTAAAAGACTATATTAAAGAACCTAAAAAGAGTGGCTACAAAAGCCTTCATCTTGTTGTAGAAACGCAAGTCATCTTATCTAATGAAGTAATATGGGTTCCCGCGGAAATCCAAATCCGAACATCCGCTATGGATTTTTGGGCATCAACAGAACATAAACTCAACTATAAATATCAAGGTGAATCGATACCGGAAGAAGCTCAAAAACAATTAATTGAGCTATCCAATGCTTCCTCGTTACTGGACAAAGAAATGTCTAAATTAAGAATTCAACTACTATCTAGTGAAACAGATTCAAATGGATAAATAATGAAAACAGAGAAAATCTACTTGATAGGTTTTCTCTGTTTTTTGTTATTTCTATAATAGTTCTTAAAAACGGACATTTTACATTGAAGTGACCCCTTAAACTTAGACACAGTTATTAACATTATTGACACTGGGAAATAACAATCTTATGAATAAGGACTATCATAAGATTCAATCTATGTTAGATGAAATCTAATACACAGTACGACCATAATGTGTAATAAAAGAGAAGGTGCTTCTTCAACTAACGGGGGCTTTACTTGAAGATTATTAAGCTTCTTAGACAGTTTTTTTTTTCTTATTGTACTAACGAAGCAGTTTAGTTGAACAAGGAATATGTTAATGTTAATAAGGGGGAGTATGAAAATTGAAAAATTATTTCAACGTTTTATCGGTATTAATATGTGGATTTGATTTAGTGGTTTATATTTTATTTTTAAACGGAATTGATTTAGTTCCAGATGAAGTAATCTTTCCTTTAATGATAGGTGGTTCAATTATTGGGTTTATTCTTTCGTGGTTTGGCAATAAAGGAGTTACAAGAAACATAGGTATTTTTGGAAATGCTTTTGTTCTATTATTTACAGTAATTGGTCCAATCATAGTGCGTTCTTTTATATGGAATGCACCTTAACGAACTGTTCACTAACGAGGGGCATTAGCAGAACAAGGCTGCCTTTAGGGGTGTTTTTTCTTCTTGAGATAACGAAGCAGGTTAGTTCAAGAAGGTGTATATGGTTTAATGATTACTTCCTAAATAAAAGGGAATTGGTGTTATGATTAGAATAATTAAATGTATGGTTGGATTGAGTAGAGGAGGGTGACGCATGAAAACTAGAGTTAATTATATATCCTAAACTTTAGTAGTGGGATTTTTTACTTTAATGGTCGTTATAGACTTCTTCCCCGATATAGGAATAAATATGTCAATAGTGATAATGGGGGGTGTTACCTTTATTGTATTAGCTTTTATTACTCGTCAAATTGGGAAACCAGTATTTAAATCAAGTAAACAAGAACTTATTTTCACCTTTTTTTCGGGGATATACATTTTCTCATTACTTATAATCTTAAGTTTACTTGGTGGTGTTTCTCAGGCTGGTATTGGATTGACTAATCCAATACCATGGGTAATTTATTTGATAGGAGTTCTTGTTTCTTATACTAAATATAAGAAGGAATTAAAACAAACAAGCAATAATGGTAGAGGAACTTGTCAATAATTCTTCAATAATCTAATTAAACTCCCATGAAAGAACGTCATAAACTTTCATTCTCTGTGGTATAGCGCGGGTTTTCCGCTACATGGATGGCTAACAGGGGCTTTACTTGAAGATCATTGAGTTGCTTAGGTAGCTCTTTTTTTATTGAACTAAAGCAGCAGGTTAGTTCAACAGTGTTGTTTAACTTGAGTTCAACAATCGGGCCATTTAATTTAATAAAT
This sequence comes from Solibacillus cecembensis, assembly GCF_050272495.1. NCBI lineage: Bacteria > Bacillati > Bacillota > Bacilli > Caryophanales > Caryophanaceae > Solibacillus > Solibacillus cecembensis. The sequence continues at coordinate 56,121 of NZ_JBNNMF010000005.1, forward strand.
CTAACCGTTTCTATAGGAAAAGGTTAGATTTACGAGAGAAAGCTTATTTACTCGTATTTTTTTAAAACAATAGCCGCATTATGACCTCCGAAACCAAATGAGTTAGATAGGCCTGTATTTATTTTCACTTGGCGAGCTACAGACGGTACATAATCTAGATCACATAATGGATCAGGGTTTTCTAAGTTAATTGTTGGAGGAACTATCTGTTCCTTTATGCTCATTGCTAAAGCAATTGCTTCAACTCCACCAGCTGCCCCTAACATATGACCAAGCATAGATTTATTAGCTGAAATTGGAATCTTATAAGCTTGCTTTCCAAATAGCTGCTTAATAGCCATCGTTTCAGAGATGTCCCCAACTTTTGTACTTGTTGCGTGGGCACTAATTACATTAATTTCTTCAGGTGATATATTGGCATTTTTTAAAGCGGATCTCATTGCAAGATATGCCCCTTTACCTTCTGGGTGTGTAGCTACCATATGGTGTGCATCTGAACTTGCACCATATCCAATGACTTCTGCATAAATCTTTGCCTCTCTACGCAAAGCATGAGATAAAGATTCTAAGATTAGTATTCCAGCTCCTTCTGACATGACAAAACCATCTCGATTTTCATCAAATGGACGACTAGCTTTAGTAGGTTCATCGTTTCTTGTTGATAATGCTGTAGCATTACCAAAGCTTGCTATTGATAAGTCTGTTAAAGCTGCCTCTGTTCCACCTGCAAACATAACGTCAACTTCTCCAGAACGGATTAGTCTAAAGGCTTCTCCGATAGCTGTATTCCCAATTGCACAAGCGGAAACAGGAGACATAGAAGGTCCCATGGCGTTCCATTTGATACTGATTTGTGCTGCAGCGGCATTAGAAATCATAGCAGGTACTAGAGTTGGGCTGACTCTTCTTGGTCCCTTCTGTTTAAGCGTATCAATATTTTCAATTAAGGTTTCAAGTCCCCCTATACCTGAACCTACATATACGCCTAACCTTTCTCCGTCTATACGTTTGAGATCTAACTCAGAGTCTGACCAAGCTTGTTCGGCTGCAGCCAAAGAAAATTGAGAAAAGCGATCTAAACGTCTTGCTTCATTCTTTCCTAAAATTTCATCTGCATCAAAATCTCGTATGATACCTGCAATTTTAGCCTTCTGATTAGTTACATCAAATGTATCAATAATGGATATACCAGATTTCCCATTAATCAAATTATTCCAAAATGTTTTTATGTTGTTTCCTATAGGAGAAACTACTCCCATACCGGTAATTACAACTCTTTCCATTTCCCATTCCTCCAAATCATTAATATACTTGTATTTTACATCCTTATTATCCTATTACAAGGGCTTGTTTATACTGGTATAATAAATACTAGGTTAAATTGATAAGATGAGGAGTTTTAATAATGAATGATAAAACTAGGCTAGAAGCTGTGTCGACATTCTTAAAAGCTAAGCGTGCCCAAATTAAGCCAGAGTCTATTGGATTGCCTGCCGGAACTCGGAGAAGGACACCTGGGTTACGAAGAGAAGAGGTTGCACAATTAGCAGGTGTAAGTACCACTTGGTATACATGGCTAGAGCAAGGAAGAGATATAAAAGTATCTTCAAGCGTACTTGATTGTATTTCTACAGCATTGCAACTAAGTAAAGATGAAACAGACTACTTATACGACCTGGCATTAGAAGGAAAATCGGAAATTACAAATCTAAAAAAGAATCAATCAGAGCTAAACCCTTCTCTAAAACGAATTTTAGCTGAATTAACATATTGTCCGACTATCATTACGGATCGGCATTGCCATATTGTAGGTTGGAATCCTGCAGCTGCTCATGTTTTTTTAGATTTTGAACAAATACCGAATAGTCAAAGAAATTTGATTCGTTTAGTTTTCATTAGAAAAGAATTTAAAGCATTGGCCGTCAATTGGGAACATTTTGCTAAAGGTTTTCTTTCTATTTTCCGTTCCTATTATGGACACTATTTAGGGGATGAATGGTATAACCAATTTATTGAAGAAATGAGTCATTCACATTCAGAATTCCAGGATTTATGGCAAGAAAGTCAAGTGAGTAAGGCTCCAGAAATGATAATTGAATTCAGACATGCAAAAGCAGGGAAAATGTTGTTTAATTTAACTTCTCTTCAAGTTCAAGGCGATATGGATTTACGGTGTAGCATCTATACACCAGTAGAGGAAACAGAAACAGAAAATAAATTAAAGCGTTTAATGAAGAGGGTTTCCGCTGAATAATAATAAAGTAATTTCATTTCGCCAGAAAAATGACACTGATTACTGAACGAAATGATTATTCCTTATGGGAAAAAGAGTTAATTTTACTTTGCCCTCCTATCTTAAGTGAGGTTGACGTTAGTTTAAGAAAAATAAGCTAATTTGCATTCGTGTTTCTAATTCCTTTATTCTTTAATAGGGTGCGATTGATTAATGAGCGTCTCTATTCTTCTTCAACTAAAGGAGGCTTTAATTGAAAATACGTATCCCGAAATAATCATCCTTTATTATAAAAACCAAACTTGATAAATAACGAACCAACTGTTTTGATCAAATTTCATTTCATAACGATTGGTTTCTTTCTATATAAAATCCGCGTTTGTAACTTACTTTTTATCGAACTTTATTCAAAAATTATAAATTGCAAAAAACACCTTCAAGCGACAAATTAATCGTCATTTGAAGGTGTTTTCATTTATTTCAAAGAGCCTGATAATAATTTCGCATACGGTGAATCAGATGGAATGATAATCATCGTTTCCTCATTAATTGTTTTCTTATACGATTCTAGCGTACGGAATAAGCTATAAAACTCAGGATCCTTGGAATACGCATTATTATAAATTTGTGCTGCTTGTGATTCTCCCTCAGCCTGAATAAGTGCCGCGTCTTTTTTCGCAGTTGCCAACATCTCTTGCACTTCTTGATCTGTGTTCGCTTCCTTACTACGTTTTTCCGCGTCCCCTTCAGATAGATACTTTTGGGCGATGGATTGACGTTCAGAAACCATACGCGTATAAACAGATTGCTCATTTTCTGCTGGTAAATCTGTACGACGAATTCGCACGTCCATCACTTCAATCCCGAAATTCGCATCCGTAATTAATTCATTGACACGCTCTGTCACGCGGTCATTAATATCCCCACGCGATGACTTTTTTTCGTTTATAATATCATTATACATTGTTTGACCAAATTCCGTACGCAATGCGGAGTATATAAACTCTTCCATACGACTTTCTGCATTTAACAACTGACCTGCATTAGAAATCAATGCTTTCGGATCGGTCACACGCCAAACGGTATAGTTATCAATAATAATCCGTTTTTTATCTTTCGTACTAATTTCTTCTTCCGTCATATCATGCGTCATTAAATTACGAGGTAATGTTGTGACACTTTGAATAAATGGAATTTTCATATGAAGGCCAGGCTCTTTTTCGTATTTCATGACTTCCCCAAACTGACGAACAACTTTAAACTCATTTTCTTTTACAACATATAAATTTGCTAATACAACAACAAGTGCGGCAAATACCCCCGTCACAATAATTGTAGATGCGAGCCACTGACGAACATTCGCTGGTTTTTTATTCTTTTTGATAGGTGTTGGACCGCTAGAATGATTGGACTCCTTTTGCTCATCAGGTGTCACATCTTTTACAACTTTCGATGAATTTTTATTGCCAAATAGTTTCTTTACAAATTTATCTAAATCTCCATCAAAATTATTTTTATTATTGCTCATCAGTTTGAACTCCCTTCTGTTGGTTTTTCAGCTGGAGGTGTTTTTTGAACAGGTTGGATTGGCAAATACTTCATCGTCCCATTCGCATCATCATTCATAATATACATTTGGGCATTCGGTAACACCGCTTCCAACGTTTCAAGCACTAAACGTTCACGAGTAATTTCTTTATTTAATCGGTACTGTTCATATAATTTATTAAAGATTGCCACTTCACCACTTGCCTGTTCAATGCGGGCTGTTTTTTCACCATTTGCTTTTGAAATAATCGCATCTTTTTCGCCTTCCGCTTCACTTATACGCTGATTTCGATACTTATCTGCCTCATTATTTTTTGTTCGCTGCATTTCACGTGCATCGGTCACGGCTGTAAAGGCAGCACGAACTTCTTCATTCGGAACATCAACATCTTGTAGTTTGACCCCCATAATGCCAATACCAATATCATAGTTTTCAATAAGTGACACGAGTATATCACGCGTTTTCGCTTCAATATCCGCTTTTCCATCTGTTAGTGCGGCATCAATTGTTGAGCTACTAATAACCGATCGTATTGCACTCGATGTCGCACTATGTAAGATCTTTTCTGGTTCTTGTGAATTAAATAAATATTTCTTTGGATCAATGATACGCCATTGTACAACTAAATCCGTTAATACGATGTACTCATCTCCTGTAATCATTTTTGTTTCTTTATCAAATGATTCTAATACGCCCTCTGCATTTTGCTTATAACCAAATTGTAAACTATATGTTTCTTTCGATAAAACTTCCACCGTTTGAATCGGCCAAGGCAATTTAAAATGTAACCCTGAATCTTGCACCGTTTCATCTGCCTGACCAAATGTAATGATAACTGCCTGCTCCGATTCATCTACCGTATACCAAGACGTCGTTACAGCAAGCAGCGCAATAAGCGAGAAAAGACCAAGGCCAATAAATGATAATGTACGTTTTACACCCATCGCAAAAACCCCCTATCCATATTTTCATTTCTATACCATTTACGGAAATAACAACTAATAAGTTTCATATTTATGCAAAAATATTATTTTAGTGAAGTTTTTACAACAAAAGAAACAAAAAACAAAACACAGCCATCCATTTACAATTGGACAGGCTGTGCTTTGTTTTGGGGTGAGTTGTTTTTCGCTATATTCGAAACGGGGGTTTCTAAATATAACTTTAGCACCGAAATATAAAGTGCATATAAACGATTTGTAAAGACATTGTTAAATTTTCGGAGCAAGTGGTAAATACACCTTCATGCTCGTTCCACTACCTACTTCACTCGTTACTTGAATTTTCCCATGATGGGCCTCGATTAAATGCTTCACGATGGATAATCCTAATCCTGTGCCACCAGAATTTCGGCTACGTGCGCGGTCTACTCGGTAAAAACGTTCAAAAATGCGGGCAATTTCAGCCTTTTCAATACCAATCCCTTGATCCTTCACTTCAAATATTCCATATTGATCATTAGTACTAATTCGTATTGTCACCATGGTATCTTCTTTTGAATAAGCAATTGCGTTATTAATTAAGTTCGTGAACACTTGAATTAATCGATTGGTATCGCCTAAAATTATCGCATCTTGTTCAATTTCCACTTCAAACTGCATATTTTTGCTTTCCAACTGCGCACTAGTTATGTCTACAACACGAACTAAGATATCTTGTAAGCGGGTTGGTAAAGCATTTACTGTAAAGCCATGCTGTTCAATTTTAGATAGTTCCAATAATTCATTTACAAGCGCTTGAATACGATTACTTTCCTCATTAATGATTCCTAAAAACGACAGCATCATTTGCTCATCTTTAAAAGCACCATCAAGTAGCGTTTCTGAAAAACCTTTAATGGACGTAATTGGTGTACGCAGTTCATGTGATACATTGGCAACAAAATCTTTTCGAATTTGCTCTAAACGTATTAGTTCACTTATATCATGCATGACGATTACGACACCTAACCAGCGTCCATGCTCCCCTACAACAGGTGCACCATATACTTGTTCAACATAACTTTCGTGTTCGATTTCCATTTCCAATTGCTGACGATAAGGCATTTCCGTTAAAAATACATGATCGATAAATTCTTCTAATACATTTGGCAATCCAAGGTTTAAAAAGTTTTTCCCAATTAATTCATTTTTATCCAATTCAAAATGCTTCTGAAACTTTCGATTAACGATTGAAACATTGCCCTCACGATCGATCATCATAAGGGCACTTCCCATATTTTCAATTAATGTTTTCAAACGTTCTTCTTCAATCTTTCTCGACTTTGTAATATCTTGTAAATTTCTTGCTAATATATTAATCGAATTTCGCAGCTCTACTACCGTTTTCGGTCCATTTGCAAACGCTCTTGCTCGGTAATTGCCTTTCGATAATTCCATAGCAGTCCTCGTAATATTAATAATCGGATGAATAAAATTATTCGCTACACGAAGCGACATCATCACCATTAATACGAATGAAACAAACATTAATACGCCAAGAAATAAGTACAGTCGTTTATGAATTGGATCGAAATCATCTATATTTTTATCAATTTCATACGTTTTCAGTAATGCTTCTTTTTCAGTAGCTGTGAGCTGTATTTGCTGTTCATTTAATACTTGCTCAAATTGCTGTTGATTTAAGCTTGCTGTTGTTTCTACATAATCTAGAGCAAAAAAAGGGAAAAGCTGCCCTATAAATAATGCTAGAACAGCTAATATGGAACCAAAAACAAATATTAACGTATGAAATAAGCGATTTGTCATGGCACTCATTATTTTTTAGGCTCCTCAAACTTATAGCCTAACCCTCTTATCGTTTTAATATAAATTGGCTTTCGACTATTTTCTTCAATTTTATCTCGTAAGTGGCTAATATGTACATCGACGATTCGCGTGTCTCCTGCAAAATCATAGTTCCATACAGCACTTAGCAATTGATCGCGCGTTAATACTCGGTTTTTATTTTCAAGTAAATAGACTAACAACTCAAATTCCTTTGGCGTAAATTCCAATGATTTTTCATCGATAAATGCTTCAAAGCGCTCTGGATAGACTTGTAATTTCCCATAGGAATACACAATTTCACCTGGCTCACTTACTTCTTCTACGATTGGAGCTGAAAAGCGTCGTAATACAGCCTTCACGCGTGCAATGACTTCCCTCGGACTAAAAGGCTTCGTCATATAATCATCGGCACCTAGCTCAAGCCCCAGCACTTTATCAAATTCATCATCCCTCGCCGTAAGCATGATAATCGGAATATTGATACGTAATCTGCGAAGTTCTTTACATACTTCCACGCCATCTAATTTAGGCAACATTAAATCGAGCAGCATTAAATCTGGTGACTGCTCAACCGCAATATCTAACCCTGCTTGTCCATCATGTGCGAGCAGTACTTCAAAACCAGCTTGTTCTAAGTTATATTTTAATAACGTTGCAATCGATACTTCATCTTCTACCACTAAAATTGTCTTTGTCATTTTCTACTTCCTCCAAAATCGATTTGAAACCCCCATCTCAAATCAATTAATATGGTGGTGAAACTTTTAAAATCCCCTCAACAATCGATTGCTTTTGTGCATTATATCCTTGCACACTTATTTCAACCTGATTTTTCAACTCATCAATTTGTTCCAATTGTAATGTGAATTCAATCGTTTCATAATGAAAGACGGGATGTGAATAAATTAAATGTTGCTCTACAATATTTGAACCCGGTCCTGGCATATGTTTAGAAATAGCAGAAGTAATAATACCATTTAGCATAATCGTCGGTACAATTGGTTTACCAAACGGTGTGTCTGCTGCATAATCATGCTGAATATATAACGGATTACTGTCATTCGTTAAACCTAAGTATAATAATAAATCCTTATCCTCTATCGTTTCTGTAATGTGTAACCGCTCACCAATTTCTAGTTCATCAATTTTCCTGCCTACTTTTCCATTCGGTTTCAACAAATATGCGCAACCCCTTCATCTTGAGATTATCTTCATAGTATCAACTTTGACCACAAAGTACAAATACAGGTGAGCTAAAATTTTACATGCCTCAAGTTTATACAAAAAACCCAAGCAAGAATTCATTTCTCACTTAGGTCATTCACAAATTAGATTAACGCATTCATTACTTCTTTAACCGCTTCGGCTGAGTGATCTAATGCGGCCTTTTCTTCTACTGTAAGCTCTAATTCAAAGATTCTTTCAATGCCATTTGCACCTAATAATGTCGGGACACCTAAATAAATCCCCTCATAACCAAATTCACCTTCTAAATAGGCAATTGACGGTAATATACGTTTCTGATCTTTTAGAATCGCCTCGGTCATTTCAACCATTGCAGCAGCTGGGGCATAATAAGCGGAACCATTTCCTAATAGATTCACGATTTCACCGCCACCACCACGCGTACGCTGGACAATTTCTTCTAAACGCTCCGCCGAAATAAGCGTTTCAAGTGGAATCCCACCTGCAAATGAATAACGTGTGAGCGGAACCATCGTATCCCCATGTCCACCTAATACAAAACCTGTAATATCTTTGACCGAAATGTTAAGCTCTTCTGCAATGAAAGCTCTAAAACGCGCTGTATCTAACACACCTGATTGTCCAATAACACGATTTTTAGGGAACCCTGTTTCTTTAAACACCGTATACGTCATCGCATCAACTGGATTTGTTAATACGATTATTGTTGCATTAGGAGAATATTTTGCGATTTGCTTCGATACAGACTTCATGACCCCTTGATTGATTTGTACTAAATCATCACGACTCATGCCTGGTTTACGCGCTATACCCGCAGTGATTAAAACAATGTCTGAATCTGCCGTATCTTCATATTTTGCTGTTCCTTTTACATAAGAGTCGAAGCCTTGCACAGGTGCAGCTTCCCACATATCAAGTGCTTTACCTTTAGTTGGATTTTCTACTTCCGGAATATCTACCAAAACAACATCACCTAATTCTTTTTGTGCTACTAAAAACGCAGCAGTCGCTCCAGTGAAGCCACCGCCAATTACTGAGATTTTTTTTCGATTCAATGACATGTCCAATCCACTCCTCTTCATTTGTTTTACGATTGTTCGTATATCAATTACGCCTTGGCGTAATTGCGTCCAGATTTTTTTCGAGACCGCTCGAAAAACTCCCCTAAAAAATCTGTGACATCCGCCGGGGCATTAACTTGATTCAGCCTAAATAACAAATAAATGCGTTTCTATCGAACAAAAAGGGAGAAACTTAAAAGTCTCTCCCTTTTCTAATTATACGATTAATAATTTGTGCACTATTTCACATATATGAGCAAAGTCGATTACAAATTAAAGGTTTTTGATTAATTCGCTAGCAAACTCTGAACATTTTACTTCAGTAGCGCCATCCATTAAACGTGCAAAGTCATAAGTTACAACTTTAGAAGAGATTGTTTTCTCAACTGAGTTTGTAATCATGTCTGCAGCTTCTTGCCATCCTAAGTGCTCAAGCATTAATACGCCTGAAAGTAATACTGAAGATGGGTTAACTTTGTCTTGACCAGCATATTTTGGAGCTGTACCGTGAGTAGCTTCAAAGATTGCGTGACCAGTTACATAGTTAATGTTAGCTCCAGGAGCGATACCGATACCACCAACTTGAGCAGCTAATGCGTCAGAGATGTAGTCACCGTTTAAGTTCATAGTAGCTACTACGTCGAACTCATTTGGACGAGTTAAGATTTGTTGTAAGAAGATATCAGCAATTGAATCTTTAACTAAGATTTTACCAGCAGCTAATGCAGCATCTTGTGCAGCGTTTGCAGCAGCTTCACCTTGTTCAGCTTTAATTGCATCGTATTGGTTCCAAGTGAAAGTTTGATCAGCAAATTCTGTTTCTGCTAATTCGTAACCCCATTTTTTGAATCCACCCTCAGTGTACTTCATGATGTTACCTTTGTGTACTAAAGTAACAGTTGGTTCGTTGTGCTTGATTGCATACTCAATAGCAGAACGTACTAAACGGTGTGTACCTTCTTGAGATACTGGTTTAATACCAATACCTGAAGTTTCTGGGAAACGGATGTTTTTTGTACCGAATTCTGTTTGTAGGAAGTCGATGATTTTTTTAGCTTGGTCTGAACCAGCTTCAAACTCGATTCCAGCATAGATATCTTCAGTGTTTTCACGGAAAATAACCATTTTTACATCTTCAGGACGTTTAACTGGTGAAGGAACACCCTCAAAGTGACGTACTGGACGTAAGCAAACATAAAGGTCAAGTTGTTGGCGTAATGCTACGTTTAGGGAACGAATACCGCCACCGATTGGAGTTGTTAAAGGACCTTTAATAGCGATTAAATATTCATTGATTTTGTCTAAAGTTTCTTGTGGTAACCATTCGCCAGTTTTGTTGAATGCTTTTTCACCAGCTAAAACTTCTAACCATTCGATTTTCTTTTCGTTGTTGTAAGCTTTTGCTACAGCCGCGTCGATTACGCGAGAAGCTGCTGCCCAGATATCTGGACCGATACCGTCACCCTCGATGAAAGGGATCACTGGATTGTTTGGAACGATTAAATTACCATTATCTACTACTATTTTGTTAGTCATTGGAAATTGCCTCCTAATAATCGTAAATCTAGGACTGGCATCTGCACAGTCCTAGATATGTTATCATACTTTTCTGATTAACGCTCGTTAATTGGAATGTATTTTTGCATACCTGGTCCAACATACTCTGCACGTGGACGGATTAAACGGTTGTTTGCATATTGTTCAAGGATATGAGCTACCCAACCTGAAGTACGAGATACTGCGAAGATTGGTGTAAATAAGTCATGCTCGATACCTAAAGAGTCATATACTGATGCTGAGAAGAAATCTACGTTAGCTGGTAAATTCTTTTGTTCTACGATCATATCGTGAATTTTCACTGACATATCATATAATTCTGGTTTACCAGTTAATTTCGTTAATTTCTCAGACATTACGCGCAAGTGTGGTGCACGTGGGTCGCCTTTGCGGTATACGCGGTGACCGAAGCCCATGATTTTTTCTTTGTTATCAAGTTTGTTTTGAACCCATGATTCAACTTTATCAAGTGAACCAATTTCAGTTAACATTTTCATAACTTGTTCATTTGCACCACCATGTAATGGACCTTTTAAAGCGCCGATTGCAGCAGTTACACCAGAATATACATCTGATAATGTCGCTACACATACACGAGCTGTAAATGTAGAAGCATTTAATTCGTGGTCAGCGTGTAATACTAACGCTTTGTCGAATGCTTCGATTGCAATTGCTTCTGGCTCATTACCAGATAGCATATATAAGAAGTTTGCTGCATAGCCTAACTCTGGCTTCGGAGCAATTGGCTCTTTACCTTGACGAACACGAGCAAAAGTTGTTACTACTGTAGCAATTTTCGCTTGTAAACGAATTGCTTTACGGTAGTTAGCTTCAGTTTCCATTACGTCTGCTTCTTCATCAAATGCCCCTAACATTGATACTGCTGTACGTAAAGCAGCCATTGGGTGTACTGTTTCGATTGGCATAGATTTGAATAGGTCTGTAATTGCCGCCGGGATAGACATGTTCTCAGCAAGTTGTTGTTTTAATTCAGCTAGCTCGTCCGCTTTTGGTAAACGAGTGTGCCATAATAAGTAAATGATTTCTTCAAACGTTGCATTATTAGTAAGGTCGTCAATGTTATAACCTACATAAGTAAGTGTATCATCGATGATAGAACTAATCTTTGATTCCGCTGCAACGATACCTTCTAAACCTTTAGTTGCTGACATAAAAAATCTCTCCTTCACTAGATAAATTAGTTTTGTAAGTGCTTTCTTAATAATATAGAAGTACACTCATTTTCGTTCTGCTCAATGAACCTATAAGTAAATCGCTTACATAATTCATTATAATCAATTTTGACGGCTTTGTGAATGTATTACGTATATTTTAGTAAATAAAAGTAAATCTAATCGATTTACTGTTTTAAAGAGAATAATAAGTTTAGAACGAGATATATCAGGCATAAAATAGGAGTGAATAAATTGAGGGAAATGTATAATTTTAGCAACTTTTTGGAACGTACCTGGAAATACGTCATCTTATTGATCTATATCGCCTTACTTTTTTTCACTTTTCCAATCGTACTAGGTATTTTTGCCGCCTATATCATCTATCCGGTTATTGCCTTTTTAAAAGAGCGATTGAAGATTCCCTTTTTTATTGCGGTCATCTTTGTCACCTTACTTTTCCTTGCATTTATAGCGACATTATTTTTTTTATTTCTACAAAGTACATTACAACTACTCCCTACGATACAAAACGCACTTCAAACATTTTCAAGTCACTACAGTACACATCCCTTACTGCCCTTTTTCCTTGAGAAAGTTTCTACACTTCTGAATGATGCTATGCTATTCTTTGTTAGTTTTGTAAAAGGTTTACTCAACTCTATTTTTGAATTATTTATTTTCTTTATCGTTTTCTACTTTTCTATTTTTGAGAGTAAAAAAAATAGACTTTGGTTTTTCACTTACACACCAAAATCTTTTCGAAAAGTTTGGTCCCATTACTTCTCAAAATCAATGGAACTCATTAGCTATTTTATTTTTGTCGAGCTTCAGCTATTTACACTGACATTTATTTTACTTTGTACAGGCTTTTATTTTTTACAATTCGATGCGCCTATAAGCAAAGCATTTTTAATATCATTAGCTGATATGCTTCCTTTTTTAGGAATCGGCATTTTTTTACTGCCACTCGCTGCCTATTTCTTTTTTGTAAACAAGCTAACATTAGCAATCGCGCTCATCCTGCTTTATGTTTTCGTCCAAATAACAAGGCAGCTAGCTGAGTCAAAATTATGGTCACATACGCTACATTTACGCATGGTCCATACTTTTTTAATCAGTGCTGCCTCGATTTTACTGTTTGGATTTTATGGCATCCTGTTAAGCCCTATTTTATTAATGCTTGCAGTAAAAGTTAAACAAAGTACTATTTTTGCAAAATAACGACTTGTCCGTGCTTCATCTTTTTACGTAACCACAAGAAAATAAGTGGCTTAAATAAGTTTCTTGTAATGCCTAATACAAATAACAGACCGATAATATCTGTTAAAAAACCTGGTAAAGCTAATAAAATTCCTCCGATAAAAATCATAAAAGTTTCAATCATTGGTACACCAGGCGGCTGACCTTGTGCAGCACTGTTTTGAATGGCTTGGAAAGATTTTGTGCCACGTTTTTTAGCAATTAACACACCAACAACCGATGTCACGATAATTAATAATAATGTATATAAAACGCCGATCGCTTTGCCGACAATGATGAAAGTCGCAATTTCAGCAAATACTAAAACGAGTAGTCCTACTAGTAACTTTTTCATGCATATTCCTCCTATTGTTACTTTTATATACGTTTGCTAGACAAAAAAGTTTCATTTCCTCTCAACAAAAAAACATCATTTAGATAAAAATCTAATGATGTTTTTTTGTTTATAAGTGTATTTTACTATAGTACGCTGGCATGTCCTTTATAGATGACACCAGTTTCTGCATCCATTGTAATTTCTTGACCATGACGGATTAATGTTGTTGCTTCTTTTACACCAACAATAACGGGGATTCCTAAGCTCAAGCCGACTACTGCCGCATGACTTGTTAACCCACCTTCTTCTGTAATAATCCCTACACAGTTTTCAATTGCAGGCATCATTTCACGGTCCGAACCAACCGTTACAATAATTACACCTTCAGTATCATACGCTAATGCTTCACCTGCATTTTTCGCGACTACTGCTTTTGCTACAACCGATGCTTTACCGATTCCTTGTCCGCGCGCTAATAAGTCCCCAATCACGTGAACTTTCATTAAGTTCGTTGTACCTGCTTCGCCAACCGGTACGCCTGCTGTAATTACGACAACATCTCCGTGATTTACAAACTCATGCTTTAACGCTTCATCAACAGATAGCTCTAAAATTTCATCTGTTGTCGAGACGCGAGAAGTAACGATTGGCTTTACGCCCCAAACTAATGTTAACTTTTGGGCAGTTGTTGGCTGACTTGTAACAGCAATCACTGAAACGCCTGGGCGATATTTAGCGATCATGCGTGCCGTATTTCCGCTTTCAGTTGGTGCTAACACTGCTTTTACACCTAGGTTAATAGATGTGAATGCTACCGCCTGAGAAATTGCTTCTGTCATATTCGCTTGTCTTTCACGGCTACGTTGTGAAACGATTGCACGATAATCTAAAGAGTCTTCTGTACGTTCTGCAATTTTATTCATCGTTGCTACTGATTCTACTGGGTATAATCCAGCAGCAGTCTCACCTGATAACATGATGGCATCTGTACCGTCAATAATCGCATTGGCAACGTCTGATGCTTCCGCGCGTGTTGGACGTGGGAAACGTTGCATGGAATCTAACATTTGTGTTGCTGTAATAACAGGTTTCCCTACTTGGTTACATTTTTTAATTAAGTTTTTTTGTACGAGTGGTACTTCTTCTGCTGGAATTTCTACACCTAAATCTCCACGAGCAACCATTAAGCCATCTGAAACTTCGATAATTGCGTCAATATTATCAACGCCCTCTTGGTTTTCGATTTTAGGAATAATTTGAATATGTCCGCCTTCATTTTGTTCTAGTAATTCACGAATTTCTAAAACATCTTTGGCAGTTCGAACGAATGATGCCGCAATAAAATCGACACCTTGCTCAATACCAAATAAAATATCTGACGCGTCTTTATCAGTAATACCTGGTAATTTCACTGAAACACCTGGCACGTTTACACCTTTTTTATTTTTCAAAACGCCTGAATTTTCTACAATCGTATGGATGCGACCTTGTTCCATATCTTTTGCTAAAACACGTAGTTCAATTAAGCCGTCATCTAATAAAATTCGGTCGTTTTGCTCTACATCTTCAATGAGGCGATCATATGTTACAGAAAAACAAGATTCATTTCCGATTACTTCTGACATTGAAATATCAATAACTTGTCCGGCTACTAAATGAAGCTCGTCATTTTCCATCGTATGTGTACGAATTTCAGGACCTTTCGTATCCAATAAAATTCCGACAGGCTTCTTCATACGCACGGATGCATCGCGGATTGCCGCAATTCGAATCGCATGGTCTTCATGACCCCCATGTGAAAAGTTTAATCGTGCAACATTCATCCCTGCTGTAATTAATTTTTCTAACATTTCTGGTGATTCACTTGCTGGTCCAATCGTACATACAATTTTCGTTTTTCTCATCTTATGTCATCTCCGTTTGTGTAATATCAAATACGCCGAGGTTTATACCCCTGAATGAAATAAATAGTAGACATTCATTCCACTACTTATAATAGTGGTAAATTTTTTGTTAAATTGATAGTTCTTTTGATAATGTGTATAAACTTAAATCTGCTTGATGCTTTTGTTCAAACGCCACTTTAAAATCATAATCAACGACATTATGATTTTTAATCCCTACAGCACGTCCGCCCTTACCTTCTATTAAAAGTTCGACTGCTCGCGCTCCAAATAAACCGGCTAACACTCGATCACGCGCAGATGGTGAGCCGCCACGCTGAATATGACCAAGTACAGAAGTACGTATTTTAACCCCTGTACGTTCTTCTAATTGTTTTGCGAGCTTATGGCCTTTCATTACACCTTCAGCAACAATGATAATACTGTGACGTTTCCCTCGTGAAGCACCTCGCTCTAAACGTGTCACGATATCTTCAATTTCAAACTTTTCTTCTGGGATTAAAATTGATTCTGCCCCTCCAGCAAGTCCAGCCCATAATGCGATATCCCCCGCATCACGCCCCATAACTTCGATTACAAAAGTATTTTCATGACTTGTTGCCGTATCACGAATTTTATCTATGGAATCTACCACTGTATTTAATGCTGTATCAAAACCTATTGTATATTCTGTCCCAGGAACGTCATTATCAATCGTCCCTGGAATTCCAACGCATGGAAAACCTTTTTCAGTTAACTGCATCGCACCACGGTAAGAACCGTCACCACCAATAACGACTAATCCTTCAATGCCTGCTTTTTTCATGCGTTCAATTGCTTGTTCCTGATAATCTCCCTCTTTAAACTCTGGGAAACGAGCAGAATATAAGATTGTACCACCACGCTGAATAATGTCTCCAACTGAGCCTATATCTAGAGGTTTATAATTTTCATTATAAAGCCCTTCATAGCCATGATAAACGCCAACGACTTCTACGCCATGATATCGTGCTTTACGAACAACAGCACGGATGGCAGCATTCATCCCTGGAGCGTCTCCTCCACTCGTTAAAACTGCTATCTTTTTCATCAAATGTTCTCCTCCTATGCTATTATTCACATTAACAGAAAAACGGTCGTTATGTAACTATTCTGAGTAACAATTATCGAAATCTTAACAAAAAAATCAATTACACCTTTGCGTAATTGATTTTTTATGGAAATTGCTATTCAATCACTTATTCGATAAATTGACCAATGTTTTTATATTTAGCATAACGCTCATCAATTAATTGTTCTACGGATAAGCTATTTAAATGAACTAATGTGTCTACAATATATTCTTTCATCGTACTTGCTTGCTGATCAACATTTTTATGTGCACCACCTGCAACTTCAGGGATGATGCCATCAATCACACCCAATTGCTTTAAATCCGGTGCAGTAATTTTCATCGCTTCTGCTGCCTGTTTTGCATAGCTTGCATCTTTCCATAAAATCGATGCTGCCCCTTCAGGCGAAATAACCGAATACGTTGAGTTTTCAAGCATAAAAATCTTATTTGCCACACCAAGTGCTAATGCGCCACCACTTCCACCTTCACCGATTACAATACTAATAATTGGCACTTTAAAGCCTGCCATCTCAAATAAATTACGCGCAATGGCTTCACTTTGACCTCGCTCTTCTGCGGCTTTCCCTGGATATGCGCCTTTCGTATCGATAAAGCAAATAATTGGTCGTTTAAATTTTTCGGCTTGCTGCATTAACCGTAGTGCTTTTCGGTAGCCTTCTGGATGAGGCATACCAAAATTACGGCGAATATTTTCCTTTGTTGTTTTTCCTCGCTGATGTCCAATAATCGTAATAGGCTGTCCATTAAATGACGCGATTCCACCAACAATGGCCTCGTCATCCTTAAAACTACGATCGCCATGTAATTCGATAAAATCATCAAAAATTCGTTCAATATAATCGAGCGTTGTTGGTCGTTGTGGATGACGCGCTACTTGGACACGATTCCATGGTTCCATATTGGCATAAAGACTTTGCTCTAGCTGAGTTAAACGCGTTTCAAGCTTTTCAATCTCACCGCTCATGTCCACATCTGCTTCTACTGCAATCGTCTTTAACTCATCTATTTTTTCACGTAGCTTTACAACAGGTTCTTCAAACGCCATTAGTTTAGACATGTGATACGCCTCCTTGTACATGTAATTTCACAATCGTTGCTATTTTATCGCGCATATCTAAACGACTAATAATGGCATCTAATTGACCATGATCGAGTAAAAATTCCGCCGTTTGGAAATCTTCTGGTAACTTCTCGCGTACCGTTTGCTCGATTACACGTCTACCTGCAAAGCCAATTAAACTTTGTGGTTCCGCAATATTTAAATCACCAATCGACGCAAAGCTAGCCGATACGCCACCCGTCGTTGGATGTGTCATAATCGAAATATATAATAAACCCGCTTCACTATGACGCTTCAATGCAACACTCGTTTTAGCCATTTGCATTAATGACAGCACACCTTCTTGCATTCGTGCACCACCGCTTGCCGTAAAAATAATGAATGGGATACGTAATTCTGTCGCTTTTTCAACCGCTCGTGTTATTTTTTCCCCAACAACTGAGCCCATAGAACCCATACGGAAATGAGAGTCCATTACAGCAATTGCAATCGGATTCCCCTTTAACGTGCCAACCCCTGTTAAAACCGCTTCATTCAATCCCGTTTTTTCCATATCTGAATTTACTTTTTCGATATAAGCTGGGAAATTTAATGGATTCATTGTTTGTAGATGGTCATCCATTGATGTAAACGAATCTTTATCTAAAAAACAGTTAATTCGTTCATGCGCTGTCATATTAAAATGGTACACACATTTCGGGCATACCTTCAGATTTTTTTCAACTTCCTTCGTTACATGAATCGTTTTGCATTTCGGACATTTTGTCACAATTCCTTCTGGAAAGTGCTTTTCATCCGATTTTTTAATGATGCTCCCTGCATTTTTCTTACGGTTTATCGAAAATAAATCACGAATTGCCATGAGAATCCCCCTTTGTTTTCACTGCTAATAGTATTATTACTTCATCGTTTTTATCCATTTTTCATAGGCTTCAATCGCTTCTGGTAAGTAACCCATCTGCATTGAAGCAAGCATAATTTGTAAGTGTGGTTTTTCCTCGAATGTCACGTCATTCACTAATGCACTATTACTATACGCCGATAATTGGAGCCATATTTTAAACGCAAGCCGGTTTTCTGTTACAATCATGCATTCACGCAATATTGCTTCACGTTGCAACGATTGCTCTAATTCAACTTTCACAAAAATACTTTCCCAAACTGGTAATTTCCTCAGTGTTTCTGATTGACAAATGATTTTAATCGCTTCTTTTTCATGCATCTCACGTGTTGCATGTACATCCGCAACTGATCTTGCATCTTGTAAAATAAATGATCCAACAATTTCCACTAAATGATGTTGCTTCATACTCGTTAAATAAGTGCCATCTCCATGCTTGGTTTCAATTAACCCAAGTAGTTCTAGACTTCGCAAAGCTTCCCTTACAGAAGACCGCCCTACATTTAATTGCTCACTTAATACACGTTCAGAAGGCAATTTTTCTCCTTCTTGAATATTTTGGTCAGCAATTAAATCACGTAGCTGCTTTACAATTTGGAGAAACATTTTTTTCGTATGCTTTTGCTCCATCTATTTTCACCTCTTTATTAATGGGCGTTTTTGCTTAATCCAATCAAAAGTGGTCTGACCATTTTCTTACCATAGAATACAAAATGTTTTTAGAAATGTAAAGTAAAAAATAGAATGGGCTCTTATTATATATAAGAATTTTTCACCTTTTATAACTAATAAACTTACTTTTTCTACAAAATTTTTCTCAATAAGAAAAGAGATTGCTCTAGTTTTAACACTTAGAACAACCTCTTTTACTATTTATAGAATAATAATTTGTTTCACTTTCACTTGCTGTTTATTAAATCGTTGTTCAAAAAAACCTTCTACGGCTACAAATGTTCCTTCTACTAATTTTCCAGCAACGAGTTCATATTCTTTCGGGAATAACGTTAATGACACACTACCGAACTCATCTTCTATTTGAACAAAAGCCATTAGCTCACCTTTTTTTGTACGCAACTGACGCATTTCATTTACAAAGCCGATCATTTTTACAAACGTATTATCTTTTAATGAGGCTAACATTTGCACCGTTGTCGTCGCTTGAGGATACTGAGAGCGCATTTTGACAAGCGGATGATCTGATAAATAAAAGCCAAGCACTTCTTTTTCAAATTGCAATTTTATTTTCTCTGAAAGTGGTGGCACTTCATTATGTTTCGGTTTTCCAAAAACAAACATGGAATTGGCAAATAACGTTTCTGCCTCATTTGGACGCACGAGTTCTGCTTGTTTTTGAGCACCATCAATTGTCGCCAATAACGTCGCTCGTTCCTTGCCAAACTCATCCAACGCACCCGCTTTAATTAAAGGCTCCATCACTTTTCTTGAAAAATTCGCGGCACTTAGTGAAATCGCCAAATCAAAAATATCCTGAAATGCTTGTTCTTTGTCCTCTCGTATCGCCATTAATTTCTGTAAAAATGGTTGTGGAACCCCTTTAATTGCCGAGAAACTAAAACGAATTTTACCGCTTTCCACTTTAAAATGGCGCACACTACGATTAATCGATGGCGGTAAAAATTCAATGCCGCGCAACTTTGCTTCCGCCATAATTTGCGCTAGTTTATCTGTATTTCCTGTAGCATTTGTTAATAATGCCGCATAAAAATTCACAGGGAAATTCGCTTTTAAATACGCCATTTGATACGAAATGATACTGTATGCAACAGCATGACTTTTCGGAAAACCATAGTCTGCAAAGCGCACAATTAACTCATATACCTCGTCTGCTACTTGCTCTGTAAAACCTTGATTACGGGCCCCTTGTACAAAAGCCGTACGTTGCTGCTCAAGTACTTCACGTTTTTTCTTACTCACTGCGCGGCGCAATAAGTCTGCTTCTCCAATCGAAAAGCCGGCCATCACATTGGCGATGCGCATAATTTGCTCTTGGTAAATAATAACCCCGTATGTTTCACGTAATATTGGCTCTAGCGCGGGATGAGGCATGAACACTTGCTCTTGACCATGCTTACGGCGCGCATAATTAGAAATGAACTCCATAGGACCCGGGCGATACAAAGCATTGACGGCTACGATATCTAAAAAATGAGTCGGCTGGATTTCGCGCAACGCATTTTTCATTCCATCTGATTCCAACTGGAAAATCCCAGCCGTATCCCCGTGCTGTAATAATGTAAACGTTGCAGCGTCCGTTAATGGAATATCATTTAACACAAGTTGTATTTGATGTGAAAATTGAATAGAACGACGAATTTGTTCAATAATCGTTAAATTTCGTAACCCTAAAAAGTCAATTTTCAATAAGCCCGTTTGCTCCACTTCATTCATCGGCCACTGCGTTAAATAAATGCCTTCATGTCCTTCTTCAATCGGTACAACGTCGACTAATGGCACTGGACTTAATACAACACCTGCCGCATGCGTAGAGGAATTTCGTGGTAACCCTTCTAAACGACATGCTGCTTCATACCATTTTTGGTGAATCGCTTCTGACATGATCCACTGTCTTAGCTTTTCTGATTGGGCATATGCTTCGTTTAACGTAATACCTGGTTTATTCGGAATCATTCTAGAAATCATTTCAAGTGTCTCACTGTCGAAATTAAACATCCGTGCAACATCTCTGGCTACGGCTTTCGCAGACAGCGTACCAAATGTAATAATTTGTGCGACATATTGTTTTCCGTATTTTTGCGCGACATATTGAATGACTTCATGGCGACGCGTATCAAGAAAATCGATATCAATATCGGGTAAAGAGACGCGCTCAGGATTTAAAAATCGTTCGAATAATAAATCATATTGGAGCGGGTCCACTTGCGTAATTCGTAGTGCATAAGCAATAAGTGATGAAGACGAAGATCCACGTCCGGGGCCTGTTAAAATTTGCTGTTCTCTCGCAAAACGCATAAAATCTGCGACGATTAAAAAATAATCAGAATAACCCATTGTTTGAATGACTTGCAGCTCATAGTGCATACGCTTTTCGTACTGTTCAGGAAGTACTTCTGTATGGAGACGTTGTTGCAGTCCTTTTTTTACTTCGTCATACAATAATTGCTCTGCAGTTTGAGTTGGTCCCACAGGAAATTTTGGCATATGCACAGTATCACTTTCCACCGTTACACGACAGCTTACTAATAACTCTCTCGTTGCATGAAGCCACTCTGGTTTATCCCCAAAACGCTGTTCCCACTCATTTTTTGATAACACATAACTTTCATTTGGTTCATCATTTTGCGTCGGTTCACTCAGTTTGTGACCTGACTCAATTGCTTGTGCAACTTTAAATGCAAAAGAATCTTCACGCTTTAAAAACAAACTTTCATGTGTAGCAAGAAGTGTCGAGCTCATTTTTTCTGCCCACTGTACTGCAATAGGCTCATCTTCAGAAATACCATTTGCTCTTGAAATGGCAACAAAAAAGTCGTCTGCAAAATTTTCTTTTACTGTTTGAGCTACTGTCTGATATGCATCACGAAGCCAAATCGCTTGCTGTTCGAGAGCTGGTACAACGAGGGCAAGTCCTTTTCCATAAGCAACTAACCATCGTAAAGGCAATGTATTTTGAGGACGGATTGCAATGCTGCTTGAAATTTTCAATAAGTTTTTATAGCCTACATCATTTTTTGCATAGAGAACTAACGGTAATAACTGATTTTCCGCAACTTCAATTTGTAACGTTAATCCTACGACAGGATGAATCCCAGCTTTTTTCATTTGATGCCAAAAAGGCAAAAGCCCGTACAATTTCGTATTCACGACTGCACATGCTTCTGCCTCTTGGTGTTGTAAAAAAGGGATGAGCTCTTCGATACGAATCGTACTTTTCAATAAATCTGCACTTGTCCGTATTTGTGGATAAACAATCGACACTATCCATCCCTCCTTACTTTATTAATAGTTTTTACAAATTTCTTTTAATTCCTCAATTACTTGGTCCGCTTCTGCCCAAGAATAGGCTGTGGCACCTGATGCTAATGGATGTCCGCCACCATTATATTTTTTCGCTAACGTATTAATAACGGGTCCTTTTGAACGTAATCGCACACGAATGGTATCATTTTCTTCAATAAAAATAATCCATGCACAAATGCCTTTCACATTTCCTAAAGAACCTACTAATAAAGATGTTTCAGATGGGGTAACATCAAATTCCTGTAAAACTTCTTCTGTAATTTTAATGTGCGCCGCGCCATGTTCATCCATCGTAAAGTTTTGATTTATATATCCTTGTAAATGCAGTAATTTTCGGTCCATTTCGTACATCGCGTCAAATAATTCACTTCGGTTAAAATTATACGAAACGAGATGTCCCGCTGTTTCGAATGTTTTTTCGCTGGCACTTGGGAATAAAAAGCGCCCTGTATCGCCAACAATTCCTGCGAAAAGTAAACGCGCTGCCTCATCTGACATCGTCCAGTTCGCATGATTTTTTGCTTCTTCATATAGTTCATAAATCATCTCACTGCAAGAGCTCGCATTCGTATCTACCCAAAGTAATTCTCCGTATGCATCATCGTTTGGATGGTGATCAATTTTAATGACATAGGCACCCTTTTTATAGCGCTGGTCATCAATGCGCTCTGTATTGGCCGTATCTGTAACTAAAATTAACGCACCTTCAAATATTTCGTCTTGAATTTGCTGTGGCTGTGCTAAAAATGCGAGCGATTCCTCGTGCTCCCCAACCGTATACACTGTTTTATTCGGATAATTTACTCGAATAAGCTCTGCTAACCCACACTGCGACCCATAGGCATCTGGATCGGGACGTACATGGCGATGTACAATAATTGTTTCGTATTGCTGAATTGTGTCGATGATTTGTCGTTTCACAAGCGTGTCCCCCTAATAGTCAGTGAATTCCAGTCGCAATTTTGCTAAAAAATAGGTACAATACTTATTAGCTATGCTACTTGGGAGGTTCACTATGATTTATTTAAACTTTATTTTTGTCGCAGCCATTGTAGTTTCATTCGTTTTTTATTTTTATTTCAAAACGAAACAACTTCGTGCTACGTTACCCATTCGTAAAAAATGGTATACAGCAAAAGCTGGTGTTTCATTAGGTATGTTTCTTATTTTCTTTAGTTGTAATGCCCTCATACTTTACCCTGATGCAGTTGGCTTTATAGTAGCGGCTATATTTGCCGTTATTGGTATAGGCCTTGGTCTTAATAACTTTAAGCGTATGCGTCACGAAGGTAAATACATTCTTGAAGAATACGAACTCAATAAATTTTGATGAAAAGGGGCACCTATTTTAAAGGTTGTCCCTTTCTAATATCATCATTTCTCCAATAATTGGAACATCATTAACGCTTTTCCTACTAACAGCGTGCCGTTAAATACTTCAAAATCCATTTTTACAAACTTACGGCTCATATCTAAAATTTGTGGTCGAACCGTTAATATACTCTCCATTTGAACGGGCTTAATGAAATAAATCGTCATATTTTCTGCAATGGCATCCCCACGTTTTCGACGCTTTAATGCAAACGAGCCCACCTCTGTTAGTAATGTTGTAAAGGCACCATAAGAAATCGCGCCGAATTGGTTCGTCATTTGAGGTGTTACAGTAAATTCTACAACGAGATCCTCATCACCTAACACACGCATCTCATTTTTTACTAAATCATCAATTGTTTCACCATGATGTGGTTGACGTTGCGCAAGTTGTAACGCTTTCAATACATCTTGACGGGTAATAACACCTTGCAATAACCCCTCGTCGTTAATAACCGGAAGTAAATCAATCCCCTCCCAAATCATGCGGTGTCCTGCCGTAGCAACACTCGTTTTCATTGATGCGGCAATTGGATTTTTCGTCATAACTTTATCAATAGCTTCGGATTCATCTCGTCCAATGACGTCTTTACTTGTAATCATACCGACTAGCTTATTTTGAACCGTGACAACTGGAAACGCACCATGTGTTGTACGCATATTTTGTTTATGATAATCAGCAATTAAATGCGTATTACGTAGCACCGCTGTATCTTCCATCGGGACATAAATATCCTCAATTAATAAAATGTCTTTTTTAATTAATTGGTCATAAATGGCACGGTTAATCATTGTTGCCACTGTAAAAGTATCATAGCTTGTCGAGATGATTGGTAAATCTAATTCATCTGCAAGTTGTTTATTTTCATCGGTTGTATCGAAGCCACCCGTAATTAACACAGCTGCACCAGTTTTCAGTGCATATTCATGTGACTGTGTACGGTTCCCAACAATGAGTAAGCTGCCCGCATCTGTGTAGCGCATCATATCATCGAGCTTCATGGCACCAATTACGAATTTAGTTAATGTTTTGTGTAAGCCTGTTTTGCCACCTAAAACTTGTCCATCTATAATATTGACGATTTCTGCAAATGTTAGGCGTTCAATATTTTCTTTCTTTTTCTTCTCAATACGAATCGTACCCACTCGTTCAATTGAGCTTACTAAACGGCGATTTTCTGCTTCCTTGATCGCACGGTAAGCTGTTCCTTCACTTACTTGCATTTCCTTAGCAATTTGGCGCACTGAAATTTTATCGCCAACTGGTAGTGATTCGATATATTGTAGTATTTTTTCGTGTTTTGTTGACAATATTATCACCTATTTCCCATCATTCGTTCTTGTCCCTAGTGTACCATATTTGATTGTTACAATTATACAATTTTCACTATTGGTCAGACGTATGATGATGCCAACTCCAAATTATCGTACTCATAGAAAAAAAGTAGCCGGTTTCGCTACTTTTTTCAGTATAAGTTCAACAAAATTTTCTATCTTTTCATTGTACGAATTCTAACTAGGGATTCTCATAAAGTATGCGCTAGGTTAGGCTTGCTAAGCACATGAGGCACACAGACAAAGTTAGCACAAATCTATATGACTCATCTGTATGTGCATGTAGCAGGCCAGCCCTGAAATAATTTTTTCCGTTCTAGTTGAACCTATATATTGGTCAAAAGTTAACTTCTTCACCAGGTTTTAACATTTGAACATCTGCACCTTCTACTAATTTCGCAAAGTCGTTTGGATCCTGAACAATTGGAGGAAATGTATTGTAATGAATTGGTACAACGATTTTCGGTTTTAATAATGACACTGCATATGCCGCATCCTCAGGACCCATCGTAAAATTATCACCAATCGGTAAAAATGCAACGTCGATTGGATGACGTTTGCCAATCAGCTCCATATCCCCGAATAACGCCGTATCCCCTGCATGATAAATTGTGACATCCTCTGCAGTAAATAAAATTCCACCAGGCATGCCCGTATAAATTATTTCATTTTTATCTGTTACATACGATGATCCATGAAAGGCCTGTGTATATTTCACCTTCCCAAAATCAAAGTTGTAAGCACCGCCAATATGCATATTGTGTACACGACACCCTTGCCAACCTAAGTAATTCGCTAATTCATTCGGTGCTACAACAAGCGCATCGTTTTTCTTCGCCAGTTCTACAGTATCCCCAACATGATCATTATGCCCATGCGTTAATAAAATGACATCGGGATTTTCCTGTTCAACTTGTAAATCCGTTTGACCATTCCCATTAATAAATGGATCAATTAAAATCATATGTTTATTCGTTTGAATTTTTACAACGGAATGTCCATGAAATGAAATTCTCATAAAAAACCCCTCCTAATCTAGCCATTATATCGTTATTCGAGGGAAATGCAGAAATTCCTTTTTTTTGTTATACTATCGATGTCAGAAATTTCACTTTACACCATAGATTCATAAGATGAAAGGGGTTTTACAAATGTCAAAACTACAACAATTACAAAATTATTTGATTGAAAACAATTTAGAGGCTGCATTCATTACAACTCCAGACAATGTTTTTTATTTTTCAGGTTTCAAAAGTAATCCACATGAACGATTACTAGGAATTATGGTGTTCAAACAGCAAGAACCTTTTTTAATTTGCCCAAAGATGGAAGTACCTGATGCTGTAGCGGCAGGTTGGGCATATGATGTAGTTGGTCATGAAGATACGGAAAACGCTTGGGATGTGTTAGCAAAAACGTTTGCTTCCAAAAATGTTCAGCTCTCTTCACTTGCCATTGAAAAAGCACATCTTACGGTTGAGCGTTTGGAAGCGTTACAAGAGCGTTATCCAGCAGTTCAATTCGCTGGCATTGATACGAAAATAAATGCACTGCGTATTCAAAAGGACGAAGACGAATTAGTGAAAATGCGAAAAGCTGCAGAACTAGCAGACTTCGCAATTCAAGTAGGCTGTGATGCCATTGCTGAAGGCAAAACGGAAATGGACATTTTAAATACGGTTGAATCCGCAATTAAAGCAAAAGGTTATACGATGAGCTTTAATACAATGGTGCTTGCAGGTGAAAAAGCAGCCTCTCCACACGGGACACCTGGGGATCGAAAAATTCAAAAAGGGGACCTTATTTTATTTGATTTAGGGGTCATTTATGAAGGCTATTGCTCGGATATAACGCGTACCGTGGCATTCGGTCAGCCTAATGAAGAACAAGTAAAAATTTACAATACGGTTCGCAAAGCAAATGAAGATGCGATTGCTGCTGTCAAACCAGGTGTCGTTGCGATGGATTTAGATAAAATTGCGCGTGATGTCATTACAGAGGCAGGTTACGGACAATATTTCACACACCGTCTCGGTCATGGCCTTGGCATCTCTGTTCACGAATTCCCATCGATTACAGGGACAAACGAAATGGTATTAAACCCAGGTACTGTATTTACCATTGAACCAGGAATTTATAAAACAGACGTTGCGGGTGTTCGCATCGAGGATGATGTGGTTGTTACAGCGGATGGTGTAGAAATTTTAACGAAATTCACAAAAGAATTAGTCATTTTATAAAATTGATTTTCATATAATTGTAAAAAGCCGTTTTGATAGAGTTCAAATCGGTTTTTTCTTATATATTCATTTTATACTATAAATCTAGTTTCTCTACATTATTTCTTTCATTTTTAACGATAATGTTTGTAAATCAGAAAAAATTTTAGTAGGAAAGGAAGTGCATCATGAAAAAAATAGTAAACATTTCTTTTATTTTATTCGTATTAATCGTCTTGCCTCTTAGTTTCTCTAAATTCAAATTCATTCAGGCTGCATCTGCGCACGATTTTCAAGAAAAAAAAGAGCTATTCTATCAGGATGTCTCTTCATTGAATACTGAAAAAATGGCGCTATTTCAAAATCGTGCAAAAGAAATTGTCCATGCTAGAAAAACTAAATGGGCATCGTTAGAATATCAAGTAGGTCAAAACACTTTTTATACATCTGCACAATCGAAAAAAACAACTACTACAAATCCAACCACTACCACAAATCCAACCACTACCACAAAAATTACAACTGGCCTCCTTCCTAACATTGGACAAAGTTACACATATGAACCTTCTTTTCAGGGACCAGAGAAAAAAACATATGTGGCTACAAAAAATCCCTACTTCGACAATGCTGTTCACTTATTAGAAGATGAATACACGGGTTATACGTATATTGAATCCCCAAAAAGCTTTGCGATGGGTGTCGCATATTCAGATGTTTTTTATTTTTCATTGGCTTATCCAATGAAGGCAAAAACAACAATTCTTGATACGGATTATGGGGTTGAAAAAAACGATTATACGGATGTGGTTGTTGTTAGCACTACCGAAACAGTCCATACAAAAGCTGGCACGTTCAAAAATGTGGTTGTGTTAAACTATCCAAATGGTTCTACTTTATTTCTTGCTAAAGGCTATGGCATCATTAAAATGACCGATTATGAGGGCGATATATCAACAGAGCTCATTGCAGTGGATCATTCATGACGCACTATAAAAAGCTGACGAAATGAATTCGTCAGCTTTTTGATTTTAATTTTTAATTCGTTAAACTAGCCGATGCACTTAATAGCTCATCTACTGAAGCACATGTTACTCCTTGTGCATTTGCTACTGCCTCATACACAACATGACCTTCTAATGTGTTAAGACCTAATTTTAATGCTGGATTATCTAAACATGCTTTCACATAGCCTTTGTTAGCAATTTGTAATGCATATGGCACTGTATTATTCGTTAAAGCAACCGTTGAAGTACGTGGCACTGCACCCGGCATATTAGCAACCGTATAGTGCACGACACCATGCTTTTCGAATGTTGGTTTGTCATGTGTTGTGACTTTTTCAGATGTTTCGAAGCAGCCCCCTTGATCAATCGCAATATCCACAACAACTGAACCTGGTGACATCGAACGAATCATATCCTCTGTTACAAGCTTTGGTGCTTTTGCTCCTGGAATTAATACAGATCCTACGACTAAATCAGCTTCTTTTACAGCCTGTGCAATATTATATGGATTTGAAATTAATGTTTGCACATCTCGACCAAAAATATCCTCTAATTGACGAAGACGCTCTGGGCTTAAATCAATAATCGTCACGTCTGCTCCCATACCAACAGCAATTTTCGCAGCGTTCGTACCAGCAATCCCGCCACCAATTACCGTTACTTTACCGCGCTGTACGCCTGATACACCACCTAATAAAATCCCTTTTCCACCTGGTAATTTCTCTAAATAATGTGCACCGATTTGCGTTGCCATCTTCCCAGCAACTTCACTCATTGGTGTTAATAATGGTAATGAACGATTTGGTAATTGCACTGTTTCATATGCAATACCCACTACTTTTTTGGCGATTAATGCTTTTGTTAATGCTGGTTCCGGCGCTAAGTGCAAATAAGTAAACAAAATTAATCCCTCGCGGAAATAACCGTACTCACTTTCAACAGGCTCCTTCACCTTTAAAACCATTTCAGCAGTCCAAGCTTCTTCTGCGCTATCAACAATTTTCGCTCCGGCCAATAAATAATCAGCGTCAGTAAATGCAGAACCTAAGCCTGCTCCTGTTTCGATTAATACTTCATGTCCAGACGTTACTAATGATAAAACTCCAGCTGGCGTCATTGCCACACGGTTTTCGTTATTTTTAATTTCTTTCGGTACCCCAATTTTCATCGTTTATTCCTCCCCAAGAACATTTAATCAAATACTCCTCGGCGTATTTGCGCCCAGATTTTTTTCGAGCTCGCTCACTAGGGAAGTTAGCCTAAGTTCGTCGCGTCCATGCGACAACGGCTAACTGACCTGCATCACGCATGCCTCCTTAATAATCTGTGGCATCCGCCGGGGCTTAACTTGCTTCAGCTAAGTTTTGAAACCCTCCTGAAACAGATGCAAATTTGTCATACACCCGCCCCACCTAAAAAGTAGAGGAAAATTTGCTGAAGCAAGTTAATTCAAATCCATTCTACCAATTTTACGAAAAAAAGAGTAGCTAAATTTATTCAATTTACTATATTTTTAAAATTATTAGTTTCAATAATTCTTGACACATTATTTATGCTTTCTCTGAATGTATGAAATACTATTATTTCTAATAAAAAACTTACATTTTAGACTATTGTTTGTCTTTTATTATATAAATAGGAGGAATATTTACATTTTTTCAATGTTAGGTATTTCCAACTGTAAAACATTTGATATAATACACGTATAGACAAATAAGGAGGAAATGAAAATGGCTAATCATTATAAAAGTATTGTAGTAGCAGTAGACGGTTCTAAAGAAGCAGAATATGCATTCCGTAAATCAATTGACGTTGCAAAACGTAATGAAGGTGCAACAATTAACCTTGTAAATGTGATCGACACACGTTCATTCGCTGCAATTGAAGCATATGACCGCACAATCGCTGAGCGCGCACAATCGCACTCTGAAGAATTACTAAACGGTTACAAAAAACTAGCTGAAGAAGCTGGCGTTGCAAACGTGAACTTAGTAATCGAGTACGGTTCTCCAAAAAATATCATCACAAAAGAGCTTTCTAAAGTTGTGGAAGCAGACTTAATTATTTGTGGTGCAACAGGTTTAAACGCTGTTGAACGTTTCTTAATCGGCTCTGTTTCAGAAGCGATTGTACGTTCTGCAAACTGTGATGTATTAGTTATTCGTACACCTGAGTGATGATCATTTCCAACTAAAAAAAAAGCACTGAAATTCTACATAATGAATTTCCGTGCTTTTTATTTATTTTCCTTCTTTCCACATACGCACTTTTTCAAAGAACATAGCAAGTGCCTGTTTATTCGACATATTTGGCACCTTTGCAAGTAATACTTCGCTTGGCGCTTTTAGGGAAGGACTTTGCTTTTGTAAAATTAAAATGCTCTTCTCATGGGCACGTGAAGAAAATAGGTTCTCAGGCAATTGAATAACCGCTTGAATCCAAACATTCCCTTTAATAAATTTGTGTAATTGCTTCGCTTGCTCAGACTCAAATAAATTTGTAGGAATTAAGAAAAACGCGTAGCCACCCTCTTTTGTATGGTTCAACGACTGTTCAATGAACAAATGATGCGCATAACTCATCCCTTCAGCGGCACAAAGTTCATAATCTAGTGCAACCTCTTCATTCGGATAATATCCCACAGGTAAATCACAAATAACAGCATCGGCTGGATCTACTAATAATTTTTCTAATGAATCTTGACGGAATAATGTGACAGGCTGTTCAATTAAATCCCCTGTCGCTGCTGCTAAACGGATAAGTAACTCATCCACTTCTACACCGGTAGCTTGAATTTTCCCATCCATAGCATTCATCACGGTATATAGTAAATTACCTGTTCCTAGCGCTGGATCTAAAACTGTAATAGGGCCATTTTTCAACTCTTCTTCAAAGCATTGCTCCACAAAATGGCTTACGAGTAACCCAAGTGTATCCGGTGTCATTTGATGATTTGGCTGTGCACTTTTACGCATACCTTTTAAAATGGCAATTTGAATCGCTTTTCGCATATCTTCTTTCGTCGTATCTTCTACTTGCCAATCATATTTCCCATCTAATGTGTCTTCTACTGTTTGTAAAAGGGCATCTAAATACTCAATGTCTTGCTCTTTCGCAATCTTTTCTGCATATTCATTTAAAAACCCAAAGATTTGTTCAAATTTATCCATCATTATTGCTCCTTCTATTCGCTTACGTCTTCGTTCAATTGCGTTCAGAGTTTGATTTGTCCTAATCTAGGATATCAGCCTATCCTTGCAACAATGGCTAACTAACCTACATCATACGGTTCTCCTTCAAAATCTGTACATTCCGCACTTCCCTACTATACTCGAACTTCGAGTATTTTCCTTCTAAAATGAACAACCCACTCAAATTCAGTTGAGTGGGTGTCCGTTTTCATATTTCATTTACAACGAAATAATAATTATTTTGAAAGGGCTTTTACGGCTTCAATTGCCGCTTCGTAGTTTGGATGATCTGTTGCTTCAGGTACGTATTCTACATACGCAACTTTGCCCGCTGCATCTACTACAAAAACAGCACGAGTAAGTAGGCGTAATTCTTTAATATGTACGCCAAATGCTTCACCAAATGATGCATCACGGTGATCCGATACTGTTACAACTTGGTCAATTCCTGCAGCACCGCACCAACGCTTTTGAGCAAATGGTAAATCCATCGACACTGTATAAACAATAACATTGTCGCCTAATTCAGCAGCAGCTTCATTAAATTTACGTGTTTGTTGATCACAAACGCCCGTATCTAAAGAAGGAACAACTGAGAATAAACGAATTTTACCTTCAGAATCATTTAATGTTACCGCTGATAAATCATTTGCTAATACATTAAAACTAGGCGCAAAATCTCCTACTTTCACTTCATTACCAATTAATGTTATTGGACCATTTTTAAATGTTACTTGTACCATAAATAACCGCCTCCTTGTTATTCCCTTATATTACTAGATATAAATTACATAATGCAACTAACTAGTCTTAACCTATGGAACATCATTGCCAAATAAAAAGCCGCCCAATAATAGGCGACTTTTCATATTAAGAAGGTGTCGATATATAACGATCCCCCCCTTAAATCTTTTTAAACTTTTTCGATAAACATTTTTTCATGTACTACGACCGTATCAGAAAAATAATCCGCTACACTTTTATTTTTTGGTGAAAAAGCTACGATTAAATAAGGTGCATGGAAAAACGTACTATTAATAAATCGACCTACACCTTCGCGGAATAAAATAGTCGACCAATCTAATGGCTCACCATTATCTTTTTCTACACGTAGGCCAAATACCATTTTACCTAATGTTTGCTTAAAATACTTTGTTAAAAGAACGAAATACGCATAGTAAATCGCTACAGATAACATAGAAAACGGTGCATACCAATTAATACCAACTAAATCCCAATCCATTACGGAAAAAAGCGGACGTATTGTTACGCCTACAATCGCAGCAATGATTATTGAATCTAATACAAATGCCCAAAAGCGCATCCAAAATCCTGCTGTTTTTTGTTGAATTAGAGGGTACTCTACAGTCGGTGTCGTTTCAAACGTTTCGATTACCTCAGTCATGTCGTTCCCCCCTCTTAATATTCACCATATAAATACATCATGCGCGGTGAGTTTGTTGATGAAATAATTTTAGAAAGATATTGAGATTCGGCAGATGGAGTGAACATCGAGCCCAACTTTACACCAAGTAATGATGCCCAGCTATCCGTATTTATCGCATATTCAAACAGTTCCGCATCCTCAAGTCCAAAATCGGCACGCATCGCTGCAATAACTGCATCTTCATTCCCAATTTCATCTACAAGTCCTGCTTTTACTGCTTGTGTACCACCTAAAATTCGGCCATCCGCAACTTTTTTCACCTGTGCTTCAGACATACCGCGACCTACTTCAATAATATCGACAAATTGCTCATACGACTCATCAATCATTTCTTGAAGCATCGCTAATTCTTCTGGCGTTGATGGACGTACCCCACCAAACATATCCTTATGTTCACCAGATTTGATTGTTTCAAATTCAATTCCTACTTTTTCTGCTAATTTCCCATAATTAATCGACTGCATAATGACACCAATCGATCCTGTAATTGTTTCACGTTGCGCAAAAATTTTATCTGCTGGTGCAGCAATATAATAACCACCAGAAGCAGCCATTGTTCCCATTGAAACGTAAATTGGGATTTGGCTCTGTTCTTTTATTTGAATAATTTTCTCATAAATTTCAGCGGATTCAATGACACCGCCACCAGGTGTATTAACAGTTAAAACAACACCTTTAACCGATTCATCATTTAGCACGGCTTCCAATTGATCCATAAATAGTTGATGATTATAGTCAACCGTTTCCCAAACGCTCGGTTCTCCAACATCTTGGATTACTCCGTTAACTGTTAGATGAGCAATTCGTTTATCAAAATCGCCACTTTCAATCACCTGTTCAAATGACAGTGTTTCAGTTCCCATTAAATTATCGAAGCTACTAAAGAAATCTGTTTTAAAAATCGTAATAATTGTGTTAATCCCCAGTGAGAAAAACATGAGCACTGCCGCAATGCCAAGTGCTACCCATCGTTTTGTATTCATTTTCATTACCTCCTATACCTTCATACGAAAGTATTTTACATTAAGTTTCACTTTTTTCAACCATTGACCTATCACACAGAAAAAAGATGGCCAAAATTCGACCATCTTTTCATTCCCCAGGAAATAATTCCGAAAATCCGATTATTTCTGCTCTACTAACCGTAATTCGACACGACGAATTTTACCCGAAATTGTTTTCGGCAATTCATCAATAAATTCAATAATTCTTGGATATTTATATGGTGCCGTTAATTCCTTCACATGATTTTGTAACTCTGCTACCAGTGTTGGCGAATCTTTTAATGCTGAATTTTTTAAAACAACATACGCCTTCACAACATTTCCACGAATTTCGTCAGGACTTGCTACAACTGCACATTCATTTACAGCTGGATGCTTTACTAATGCATCTTCTACTTCAAATGGTCCAATTGTATAGCCAGAAGAAATGATGATATCATCGTTGCGACCTTCAAACCAAAAGTAACCATCCTCATCTTTTTTAGCTTGATCTCCTGTAACATACCAATCCCCGCGGTATTGCATCGCTGTTCGCTCTACATCATTGAAATAGCCCTTAAATAAGGCTGGCGTTGATTTATGAACCGCGATATCACCTACTTCTCCTACCGGCAATGGTTGTCCAAACTCATCGATTACGTCCACTAAGTTACCTGGTGTCGGTTTCCCCATCGATCCAGGTCGTAGTTCCATATCAATTAATGTACCAACAAGCAATGTATTTTCTGTTTGACCATAGCCGTCACGTACAACAATATTATATTCACGCTCAAACGTTTCAATGACTTCTCGATTTAATGGCTCGCCCGCAGAAACAGCGCTACGTAAAGACGACAAATTAAATGTCGATAAATTATCCAACTTCGCCATCATTCGATATTCTGTCGGTGTACAGCATAATACATTCACCTGTTGCTGTTCAATCCTTTGTAAATACATTTGTGCGTCAAACTTTCCTTTATAAACAAAGGCTGTTGCACCACTACCTAATACAGCTACAAATGGACTCCAAATCCACTTTTGCCAACCTGGTGCTGCTGTTGCCCAAACTACGTCTCCATCTTGTACACCTAACCATTTAGGTGCCGCTGTTCTTAAATGCGCAAAGCCCCAACCATGAGTATGCATAACGCCTTTTGGATTCCCCGTTGTTCCAGATGTATAGGCTAAGAAAGCTAAATCTGAAGATTCTGTTGCTTGCCCTTGAAATTCAGTTGATTGCTGCTTGGCCTCTTCCATTAAAGCAGTCCAAGAATCCTTTGCATTGCCGACAATAAATAAATGAAGACCATTTAAATTTTCAGCTTGTTCAAACTCAGTCACATATTGTTCCATCGCAATAACAGCTTTAGCATTTGAATGTGCAATACGATAATCAATATCCTTACTGCGCAATAATTCTGAGCTAGGAATAATAACAAGTCCCGCTTTAAGTGCCGCGATGTATGTGACGTATGCTTCTAAACTACGAGGAAGCATAATTAATACAACATCACCTTTTATTAACCCTCTAGCTTGAAATGTATTGGCAACTTGGTTGGCCATTTGCAAAAGCTGTTTATATGTAAAGCTTTCTTGAATACCATCTTCCTCTTGAATAATAAGTGCCAGTTTTTGCTCTAATTTTTCATGCTTTTCAAATTCATTAATAATATTATAAAACTTCGGTGCAATTAGTTCGTTATGAATCATTTCTGAATCCCCCTTTGATTGTAAAAATGATACTTACCTTTTCATTATACTAATATTTCGGCATATTACCAAAAATATTCTATGGGCTATTCTTTTTTTAGTCAATCGAATAATTTACACCTATTTGAAACAAAATAAAAAAAGAACTGCAACTCATTAAAGAGTTGCAGCTTTCTTTTTTAAAGATTTGTTATTGTTTACCTTTAAGTTGTTGTTCAGCCATTTGTACTAAGCGTTTTGTAATTTCGCCACCAACTGAACCGTTTGCACGTGATGAAGCTTCTGCACCTAATTGTACGCCAAACTCTTGAGCAATTTCATATTTCATTTGGTCAAGTGCTTGTTTTGCACCAGGTACGTTTAATTTGTTTGAACTACCGTTGTTGTTGTTTGTCATGTCTCTCTCACCTCCTTGTGACATTAGAATGTGCAGGATGAGAAAAAACATACGTCAACAATAATAGGTAATATGTTCTTGTATTAGGTAAGTACTATCAATTACGTAAAATTCTATAATAAATCCGCGAATTTATCTTCTTTTACTTCCTTTTGTGGGAAAATGTATGTTTCACGGTTCTTAACTGCACGTTCAATTAGCTCATCAAATTGCGTAAAGCTTTCAAAATGCTGCACTTTATCAAGTCTTGGCTTTGTTTTTGGACTTGCTGGCGTGAATACAGTACAGCAATCTTCAAATGGTTGAATCGATGTCTCATATGTGCCAATTTCCATTGCAATTTTAATGATATCTAATTTATCTGCCGAAATTAATGGACGTAAAATCGGTGTGCTCGTTACATCATTAATAGCAGTTAAGCTTTCAAGTGTTTGTGAAGCTACTTGTCCTAAGCTTTCTCCTGTAACAATACCAAGCGCGCCAACTTCTTCACGCACTTTATCTGCCACCATCATCATCATGCGTCGCGTCGAAGTCATCGACATATTATCTGGAACATTATCTTTGACTGCTACTTGTAATTCAGTAAATGGAATAACGTGAAGACGCACATTGGCACCGAATTTTGTTAATCCATTTGCTAATTCTTTTACTTTTTGTAGCGCATTATCACTTGTGTATGGCGGGCTAAAGAAATGAATCGCATCAAGGCGAACGCCGCGCTTCATCATTAAATAACCAGCAACTGGGCTATCAATACCGCCTGACAACATTAAAAGTGATTTCCCATTCGAACCAACTGGCATGCCACCAGCGCCTTGAATTACTTGTGCCATCATATAAATCGCATCATCACGCACCTCAATACGCAATGCAACATCTGGTTTTTTAACTTGCACTGTAAAATTCGAAAACTGAGGTAAAATCGTTGCGCCCATTTCACGTTGTAATTCATGTGTATTTAACGGGAATGTTTTATCTGTACGATGCACTTCTACTTTAAATGTAATATCACCTGCGTCACGGTAATCTTCTAAAATTTCTATCGCCAGTTCCTTCATTTCATCTAAATCTTTTCCACATGAAGCGACTGGGCTAAACGATTGAATACCAAATACATGCGGCAATCTTTCCATTAACACTTTTGATTTCTCATCATTTTCAATCTCGATAAACATGCGATCACGTTCCGCACGAATTTTTAATGGCATAATATCATTAAATGAATAACGAACATTATCACGTAATCGATTGATAAAATCCTTTTTATTGCGCCCTTTTGTAGATAATTCGCCATAGCGAACTAAAATTTCTTTAAATTTCATCGTTCATTAGCTCCTTTTAGCTCTTTCATTATTGCTGTAAATACTTCTTTAAATGCTTGTATTTCTTCATCTGTTGTAAAAGCACCAAAACTTAATCTTAAAACACCATTTTTAAACTGACTGTCGACGTTTAATGCTTCCACCACATGGCTCGTTTTCGTCTGTTTCGATGAGCAAGCACTTGAAGTCGATATAATAATGTTTCGTTTTTGCAATGCGTTAATTAATATTTCACCTTTTAAACCGCGTACACTGAATGATAAAATATGCGCTGCTCCATTTTTTGGTGAGAGGACAAATACATCCGTTCCAAATTGGGCAAAATACGCGTGTAAATTAGCAGACCATTTTTTATATTTTTCAAGCTGAAGCGGTAGTGCTTCTATTGCTAAACGAGCTGCCTTAGCAAATGCAACTGCCTGAGGAACAGCTACTGTACCGCTTCTTAATCCAAATTCTTGGCCGCCTCCGACAAGAAGTGGCTCAAGCATTGGTTTTTTACGGAAAGCGATGACCCCTGAACCTTTTAATGCATGAATTTTATGACCAGAGAGAGATAAAATATCAGGACCTGCCTCATCATTAAATGCAATAGATAGTTTACCAAAGCTTTGAATGGCATCTACATGAAACATTGCTCGACTGTTTTCATGGATAATTGTTGCCGCTTCTGCAATCGGTTGAATCGCGCCCATTTCATTATTTACATGCATGATACTGACTAAGATTGTCTCTTTACGTAATTTTTCTTGCAGTTCATCTAATGAAATAACACCGTTTTTATCCGGTTTTAAATAATCAATTTCATAGCCTTCCGATTCTAAACGTTTAGCAGCTTCTAAAATGGACGGATGCTCTATTTCAGTCGTAATAATATGTTTCCCTCTGAAATTCCCTTTTTTCGCCACCCCATAAAATGCAAAATTATTGGACTCTGTTCCACCCGCTGTAAAGAGCACATGATTGGCTTCAGTTTTTAATAATTGGGCAATTTGTTCGCGCGCTTTTACGAGTAACGTATTCGCTTCGACTCCTGCAATATGGATGGACGCAGGGTTCGCATAATACAATTCATTGACTTGCATAAATGTAGTAAGCACTTCTTTATACGGCCTTGTTGTGGCGCTGTTATCTAAATAAATCATGACTATTTACCTTCTTTTTCATTTACGTTTTTTCCGCCTAAAAAAATACGACTCCCGCAAAAATTTTACGTGGAATCCTTTCTGTTTACGGAGTTTTTACTTCATTTCACTAAGAAAACCACCTGCACAAATTATGCAAGGTGGCCTTCATTTTTTGCTTTATAATTATAACGCGTAACGGCTGAACATGTAACCGTTATGCTTATGATTTTATAAGTAATTCCTCTTGAACAAGCTCGCCAATTCGTTTAATTGCGCTTGGATCAATCATCTCTACTGCTTTTGCCGCATCCTCTAATGCTTTTACATAGCGGAATTGTGTAAATGCTTCCTCCGCTTCCAATAAACGCTCATGTACTTGTCCATTGGTAGCACGATAACGATTGCCAAATTGAATAAGTCGTTCAATAATCATCACATTTTCAATCATTTCTTGCGCGCGATCATTTACTTCTTCAATGCATTGCTTAGCACTTAATAAATTTTGGTTTACTTGTACAATATTTAGCGGTACTTCTTGCAAACTTTGCATCACAACAAAAATCTTCTCTTCTGCCTCTTCAATACGTGCATCCATTTCACTAGGAATTCCTGGAATGTTTGCACGATTTATCATGCGATCAGTATTTTGTAATAAACGCTTTAAACCCTCTAAATCGGCACGCGCTTGATTTTCATCGATACGTAAATTTTTCAGGTTATTTGAGAAGCTTTCTTGCTCATCCGCAATTCGCTCAATTTCTTCAGTAATTTCTCGAAGCTCTTCTTGCAAGCTAGAATAGGCGGATTGTTCCTCTTGCACACGAATCGACAATAATTCGTATCGCTTTTGTAAAACTTCTAAATGCTTTAAACCCGCTCTCGGAATTTCAGCTTCCCTATCTTGCAATCGATAACTATGTTGAACATAGGCAGCCTCATCACTGATTTCTTTTGTTAAACGCATCACTTCTGAAATCGTACTATACATAGCAGAACAATGACGATCTACATAATTCCTTGCAAGTACTTCTTTTTCCAGTAGGTCATAAAAATTATCAATCTCATCATTAATTTCTTGGATACGTGGTGCAACTGTTTGTAAATTTAATTCAGCAATTGCCGTTTTTAATGTATCTAATTCTTTTTCAAGATTATCTAAATACTGTGTTAACTCTAAGTGGCGTAAATAATAATTTTGCTCTTCCATCTCGCGTTGTCCGTTACGCAACTCATGAATCGCAGTTGGGATTTTCGCTTGAATATCCGTCAGTAATGTAGGAACTTCACTTAATAAACTAAAAATATTTTGCGCTTCACTGTTAAGTTGCAAAACGATTTCACGCGCTTGTAAATAATTACCATCTTTCGTTAATACATCAAATTCTTCAAATTTCGGTGTGAAATCTTCAATTTTTTTCTCTAGTTGTTGCAACGCAGGTCCAAATGAATGCTGATGAGCTAAAATCGTTTTTCGTGCAGAACGGTAATATTCCTTCAGTTGTTCCATTTCGATACGATTTTTTTCTTCACTGCCTATTAATTCATCGAGCTCCGTAATAATTTCAACGCGCACTTGCTCACATTTTGTAATCTCTTGTTCGATTTCGCGCTCAATATGTGTCGCTTTTTTAAATTTAAAGCGATCGATATACTCTTCGGCATCAAAAAGCATTTCGTCTAACTTTGTCACTTGAACGTCCACAACATCTAACCAGCGATTACGCCAGTTTTCAAAAAGTTCTTCGGTTTGTCCATTCATATTTAAAGCCTTTACTTTCGCAAGCTCCTCAAATATCGGATAATGCTGAATTTGCATCTTCTCTTTTTCTAATCGTCCTATTTCTGCATTATGCTTGCGCCTTACTACTAATCCTGTAATTAATAATGCTAATAGTATGACGACGACAATGATGATATACTTTATCATTGTAAGCCCCCTACTCCAAATTTAAATCAATAAAATGGCTATATACGTATCTTTAATAATACCATGTTTTCATAGTTTTGTTGAACTATTTCACTGTTTTTTCTAACTTCTTAAAACCTAGTACAAAAGGAGGGCATTTGAATGAAAAGAGACGGCCACATCCATACACCATTTTGTCCACACGGTTCTTCTGATCCATTCGAATTATATATTGAAAAAGCAATTGCTAATGGCTTTGAAGAAATCACATTTACAGAACATGCACCACTACCGGCAAGCTTTGTCGACCTTACACCTGAGCAAGACAGTGGGATGAATACGGCGCAATTACATAATTATTTTGAACAGCTACAGCGCCTAAAAGAAACCTATAAAGCACAAATTAAAATTAATATCGGTTTAGAAATTGATTATATTGTCGGATATGAAACAGAAACGCGCCAATTTTTGAATGAATTCGGGACATTTCTCGACGATGCCATTTTGTCGGTCCACTTTTTAAAACATGGCGACAATTATTATTGCATCGATTTCTCTGAAGAAGTTTACTTATACTTCGCCAAGCAAGTTGGGGGCATTCAAGCTATGTATAATCAATATTATCAAACCGTACAAATGTCTATCCAAGCAGATTTAGGTCCATTTAAGCCAAAAAGGATTGGCCACCCTACATTGATCCATAAATTCCAATTGGCACATGCGCTCCAAATCGATGACAAAACTCAAATCGAAGCATTGTTCATTCAAATGGTAGAAAACGGTTATGAACTCGATTTAAATAGTGCTGGTTTAAGTAAACCATTATGTAAAGAACCTTATCCACCATTGGACTTCGTTGCATTCGCACAAGTAATCAAGCTACCTATTGTTTTTGGCTCTGATGCTCATACTGCAAATGACTTACATCAACATTACAATGAAATTTCTCAAAAATTTAATTTATAAATGGAGGCTTATTATGTTTTCTCGCATTAATTATGAAGGTCCGCTTGCCGAGCAATATGCAACACTGTCTCGACAATTACACACGTTATTAGATGGTGAACAAGACCGTATTGCAAATTTAAGTAATGCATCCGCAGTTTTAAATCAATTTTTAGACCGTATCAACTGGGTCGGTTTCTATATAATGAACGACGGCGAGCTTGTGCTTGGACCATTCCAAGGTTTACCTGCCTGCGTACGTATCCCTGTTGGACGTGGCGTATGTGGTTCGGCTGTTGAACAAAAACACACATTGCTTGTTGATGATGTTCATGCATTTCCTGGTCATATCGCTTGTGATGCAGCATCTAAATCAGAAATTGTCATTCCATTAATTAAAAATAATACAGTGATTGGCGTGTTAGATATTGACAGCCCCATTGAAGCGCGATTTTCAAAAGAGGATCAATTAGGGCTTGAGCAATTCGTACAAACACTTATCAGACATTTGTAACCCCCTCCAGTAATGCTTTTGCTCGGAAATAAAAAAGGAGACTTGTCCGTTAGTTTAAACGAATAAGTCTCTTTTTTATAGTTGTAACTGCATCGAATCTTCAAATACACGAACATTATTTTTCCCGCTATTTTTTGCACTATAAAGCGCAACATCGGCCTGTTGAAAAAATTGTTGGAATTGAGGACGATTTTCTTTCCTCCACGCCATCATTCCCGCAGAAATAGTCACAGTTGGACTCGTCACTTTTGGTACGACTTCAACAATTTTCTTTGAGAGTATCAATGCTTCACTTTCTAGTATATTCGGAATATAAATCGACAGCTCTTCTCCACCCCAACGCGAACAAATTCCCCTCGTTCCGATAAAGTTTAAAATTTCTGAACTAATTTGCACGAGAACATCATCTCCAACTTGATGGCCATGCGTATCATTAACCTTTTTAAAATTATCAATATCAACTAATAAGAACATTCCTGAATCATCTTGTTCTAATGAATTTACGATATATTTATCTGAATAATTACGTGTAAAAAGTTTTGTTAAATGATCGCGATCCACCATTTCCTGCAATTGATCTCTTAAAATGGAATTAGAAATGGCTAATGATGAGTGATGAATGAGTGACTGCATTAATTTAAAGCTATCAAATGAAAAGAAATAAGGTTCTTTGTGAAGGACAATACTAAACCCACTAATTTTTTCTTCCACAATCATCGGAATCGCCATTAACGATTTATACTCGATATCCACTTCAAGCAAACGACTAAAATCGGCAATAAAGAGAGGGTCCTGCGTATTTTCAAAATGTTTCTCTACATGCTGAATATAATTACTCCCTTCTATCGATTGGAACAAAGGTGTACACGCATTTGATACTTCATAAGAATCTTCCTCTTTAAATAGGAAACCCATTTCCATAGGTTGGAATGATTTAATTAACTGTTTCTGTAAAAACGTGAGCATTTCATTAATGTTCAGCTTCATATTTAAACGATGTGACGTTTCATTAATTAATTGTAAATCACTTATTAAGCGATGTGATTGATGATACAGTTTTGCATTTTCAAGAGAGTTCCCTGACGCTTGTGCTAACATGCTAATAAATTCTTTTTGTGCATCGGAGAAAGTATATGTCAGAGGTGCTTTCACTTGCAGTATACCGTATATTGCTTGGCGTCCTTTAATAGGCGCATTCAGCAAGCGACAATTCAAATCCTCTGCTTTTTCTTCCTTCAATTCACCTGAGACAAACGCTTCTACTGTAGCTGGCCTTTCCGATAAATAATCGAATGGCTTAATACGAACTCGTGTTTGTCGGTCCTGATCATTTGATAAAATAAGTTCTACTTCTAAATCTTGAAAATTTTCTTCAATTGTTACGAGCACATTTTCTAAAATAATATCGATATCCATTGTAGAATGGAATAAATCCGTCATATTATATAATTTACGATATTGTTGCTCATTCACTTGCATCTCAAAGGTTTGATATAAATACTTAAAAACGGAAGCAAGTTCCGTTACTGTTTCATTTGTATGATTAAAACATAAACATTCCGGATGCTCGTGATTGCATTTAAACAATAAGATTCCTTCTGGTTTACTTTCTGCCAATTGTATGAGCATCATGGAAGTATAATCAGTAAATGGACTCTTTTCTTTAAAAAAAGCAGGCAATTCAACGACTTTACTATCATTAAAATAAGCCTCAAATAAATTTAAAGCTAAAGGCAATTTGAAATTTTGTTCTATATGTTCTTTTTGTAATGGTTTTAAAATTTCACCTTCTATTATGAAAAGAAAGCACTCTTCTACACCAAAAAATTTAGTCAAGCATTTATTAAGTAATGAGAAGTAATCTTCAAAATTATTCAAATCCTTGTTTGAATTAATACAAAGACTCAGGATATCAGATTTAAATTTTTCTATCATCTTTTGATGCACTATCATTAAATCACCTTTTTCTTTCACATTTACCGAATCAGATACTATTTCACTTAATTCCAAGTATACACTTTTCGTGTCTATTTGACTATAAAAATATGGCTTTTTTTTCTAATTTATTGGACATTTTTCACAACTTATTTAAAATTAAATTATTCCAGCATAACTTATAGGTCATTTTAACCAAAGAAAGTTCTACTATATTTATATGCTTATATTTTCTTTGCTATACTTCTTCATTGACTAAAATTATAATAAAAGTTACAATACTACTTGTGTAAAATGAATGCAGTAGTTGTATGACTTAATTGTTTGTATTTTATTCCTTCTATTTTTAAAATAGGATGGTGTATTGCGTAACCCTCTCGGCTGCATGGGCGAAGATACGTGAAAATAGAATACCATTTTTGTTGGGTACAGCTGGTTTTTTCTTTTACAACAAAAACCAAATTTAAAGGAGGAGACAAAATTATGTCTCGTTATACAGGTCCATCTTGGAAACTTTCTCGTCGTCTTGGTATTTCATTAAGCGGAACAGGTAAAGAAATCGCTAAACGCCCTTACGCACCAGGTCAACACGGTCCAAACTCTCGCACTAAGAAATCAGAGTATGGTCTACAATTAACTGAAAAACAAAAATTACGTCATATGTACGGTATGA
The DNA here is from genome assembly GCF_050272495.1 of Solibacillus cecembensis. NCBI lineage: Bacteria > Bacillati > Bacillota > Bacilli > Caryophanales > Caryophanaceae > Solibacillus > Solibacillus cecembensis. The sequence goes on from NZ_JBNNMF010000005.1 coordinate 100,309, forward strand.
CTGAACGTCAATTCAAAAACGTTTACCTTAAAGCTGGTAAATTACAAGGTCTACACGGTGAAAACTTCATGATCTTATTAGAAACTCGCCTTGACAACTTAGTTTACCGTTTAGGTTTAGCTCGTACTCGTCGTGCAGCTCGCCAATTAGTTAACCACGGTCACGTATTAGTAAATGGTAGTCGCGTTGACATCCCATCTTACTCAGTAAAACCTGGTCAAACTATTTCATTACGTGAAAAATCAGCTAACTTAACAGTTATCGCTGAAGCAATCGAAGTAAACAACTTCGTACCTGAGTACGTATCATTTGATGCTGACTCTAAAGTTGGTACATTTGTACGTTTACCAGAGCGTTCTGAATTATCTGCTGAAATCAACGAACAACTTATCGTAGAGTTCTACTCTCGTTAATCGTTTCGAGATTCAAACAAAACTCTCAAACCTTGTTTATCAAGTGTTTGGGAGTTTTTTTATTTAAATTACTTGAGCTATGAAAAAAACAGCCACCCCATTGTAAATATGAAGTGACTGTTTTTTAAATTCATTTCACTATAAAATTTTTGTAAACACTAAAATCACACATAGAACAATGAGGACAACAATTGATGCAAAAAAAGCACGCCATTTCGTAATTTTATGTACTTCAGAAATACCGATAATCATTATTACATATGTCCAAATACTTGCGATGATAATAAAAACACCACCAACGAATTGTAAAATCATATCACCTAAACTCATTTCGATATACGTAATGACGAAAAAGGATTGCGGTGCAAATTGCATCCAAAATAATAGCAGTGGTAAAATCCAAATATACGGAATCATCGTGATACTAATAACACGGAACATTTGCTTAAAGTTACCTTGACCACCTAATATTTTCGCGGACACTAGTAATACACCAGCTACAATGAAAGTCGATAAAAAATACAGTAAAAAACTCGACATAAACGAAGCCGAAACGATATCGCCTAATGTATTTTGCCCGTAAAATGACGTCCCTAAAAAGCCCATTATATTGCTACTAAACATCCCGATTAGCCCGACAAAAATAAAGTACGGTAAATTTTTTGTTTTTAATACATACTGAATCGTATCGCGCGGTTTAACCGCAATACTCAAAATAGTATGCCGATCATCAACTTGATGCATTTGTTGCTCAACCAAAATAGAACCTCCTAAAAATAATAATACAAAATCTATTATACTGGTATTTTTAAAGGGATTCAAAGTTATCGAACGGTCAAAAGGTATTTCGTTCATTTTACTCGTATTCAGTCACAGGGACATATCCCGCTTGCTCAACTAATCTTTGACCTTCTTCTGATAAAATCCAGTCAATAAATGCTTGAACATGCGCTGCCTCATTACCCATCGTTACGATATAAAAATCCGAAGTAATTGGATACGTATTTGCGCGTATTGTTTCTTTCGTAGGTGCGACACCATCAATTTCCAATAATTTAATCTCTTTACTCCGTACCATTTCATTCGAATAGTAGCGGAAAGTATAACCAATGGCATTTTTATAGTTTTTGTATTTTGATACTTCATTAATTATCCCTCCCATGCCCGAAGCGATATTTTCAGTAGGAGCTTCCACAATCGGTTTCTCACCCATTAGCCTTTGTAAAGCTGTTTGTGATCCACTATCTTGTGGTCTTTGAAAAGCACGTATGTCATCATTTTTGCCTCCAACTTGAGACCAATTCGTAAGTTCTCCTGCATAAATACCTTTAATTTGATCCAACGTTAAATTATCAATATTGTTCTTTGCGTTTACAAAAAACACGAAGGCTTCTTTTCCAATTGGTGTTAGCTTAAGCTTCATACCTTTTTCCTGTGAACGTTGTAACTGCTTCTCTGAAGGACCTGCTACAAAAATCATATCTACGTTTCCTTCTAGCAAATTTGTATACGCATCAGGTGTTTGATTGACCATCACTTCACTTGAATACGGATTATACATTTTTTCAGGATATACCGCTTGAACAAAAGCCGCATATAACGGATACAATACCGTTGCACCATCCATTTTCGGTAACGGTTCTTGTAATTTTAACGATGCATCTTCCGACAGTTTTTCAACTTGATTCCCTTCGATAAATGGCTCGTATTGATAAATATTCACTTCGGCATCTACCGTTGGGATTCGGTTATCAAACCAGTGATAAATTGGTTGTATTGCAGTAATGGCCAACACACCTAGCGCGAACGTCCAAAAAAATTTTGCGGCTTTCTTTCTAGTGAAAAACTCAAAATTATGCAATACATACGCAATATAAAGCACAGCTGCCAGCGCAATTATAAATGGGATATAATGAATCGAACCGCTAAATGCAGCAATGAATACGATTATGAATGTTAAAAAACTGCCCGCTATCAATCCGATAATCGCATTAACAATTGGTATAAAATATGATTTCTTTTCCATTCTTCACCCTCCTTGTTAATAACCCCTACTTTAACAAAAATATCCTTTTTTAACATATAAAATAAAACGCCCCAGAGTAATTTCTGAGACGTTACTATTGTATGAATATCAATTACGCCTCGGCGGAATTGTGTCCAGATTTTTTTCGAGCTCGCTTGAAAAACTTCCCTTAAAAATCTGTGACATCCGCTGGGGCTTAACTTGATTCTGCTGAATCAAGTTATACGAATTTCACCATATGGTATTTTTTCTTACCGCGGCGGATAATTGCAAAAGCATCTTCTAAACGATCTTTGCCATCCACAACATATTCTAAATCCGTCACTTTTTCACCGTTAATACTAATCGCACCATTTGTTACATCTTCACGTGCTTGACGCTTTGATGATGAAATGCTCGCTTCCACGATTAATTCTACGATGTTTTGATCGGCTTTTGCTACTTCAACAGAAGGGATACCCGCAAAAGCAACTTTCATTTCATCAACAGATAATGCTTTTAAATCGCCTGAGAACAATGCTTTTGTAATACGCTCTGCTGCTTCTAAGCCCGCTTCTCCGTGAATTAAACGTGTCATTTCTTCTGCTAATGCTTTTTGTGCTTTACGTAAATGCGGCTCATCTTGCACACTTACTGCTAAGCTATCGATTTCTTCATGCGATAAGAATGTGAAGATTTTCAAGTATTTCACTACATCTGCATCGGCTGCATTAATCCAAAATTGGTAAAACTCATAAGGTGATGTTTTTTCAGCATCTAACCAAACCGCGCCACCCGCTGTTTTACCGAATTTTGTACCATCTGATTTTGTTACTAAAGGAATTGTAATACCGAAAGCTTTCGCCTGCTCATCATGTGTTTTACGAATCATTTCTAAGCCAGTCGTAATATTCCCCCACTGGTCAGAACCACCTACTTGAATGCGAACATTGTGGTGATCGTATAAATGATTGAAGTCAATCCCTTGAATTAATGTGTACGCAAATTCCGTAAATGAAATACCTGAATCAAGACGTGATGCTACTGTATCTTTATTTAAAATGTAGTTGACGTTAATTAGCTTTCCGTAATCACGTAGGAAATCAATTAATGACAATGGACCAACCCAGTCATGGTTATTTACAAGTTTCGCTGCGTTTTCAGAACCCGAAGTAAAATCAAATAAACGCTCCATTTGTTTCTTTAAGCCTTGAACGTTTTGATCGATTTGCTCCATCGTTTGTAATTGACGCTCTTCTGAACGGCCAGATGGATCTCCAACTGTTCCTGTTGCTCCACCTACTAATAAAACAGGTGTATGCCCTGCTTGTTGGAAACGGCGTAATGTCAATAATGGAACAATATGACCGATATGCATCGAATCAGCCGTTGGATCTACCCCAACATATAACGACACTTTTTGCTCGTTTAATAATTTTTCCATACCTTCTGCATCTGTTTGTTGGTATAATAACCCGCGCCATTGTAAGTCTTGAATTAATTCGTTCATAAAAATCTCTCCTTTTACATGTGTTTTTTTGCATGTAAGGGCATGAAAAAACGTCCCTACACGCAAACTGCATGCAGGGACGTCAAATATGTATTATTTAACGCGGTACCACCCGGCTTGAAGGAAAAAACTTCCTTCCACTTTAAGCGTTTATATCGAAACGACCCGTTCAAACTCTGAGCACGTACTTCATGAATACACTGTGTCTAGCTTTCACCAACCGCTAGCTCTCTAAATCAGGGAATGGATTCATTACTGCAAACTCTTCATTGTTTGAAATTTTATATACCTTATTCTACTCAATATCCTTGCGATGTCAATAACTATATTCGTTCAAGTAACAAATATGCTATAATCAATTACACCTAGGCTCACTTTCGTTCAGCTTTTTAACCTAAGCTAATTTAGGTTGTTAGACTCAATAAAATTAGCTCTTTTCAAAAACTGTGACATTCGCCAGGCGTTCCTCTATTCAGTAAATACGTTCTTACTTGAATAAAGATAAACATGATTTTAGGAGGTTAGATCAAGTGAAAGAATGGCTCGAACAATTAAATAAAAAAATAGAGCATCTTACTTCTTCAAAATGGATGCGTCATTTCCGTATCGCAGGGGGTGTTTTTTGGAACCTCACTCTTTTAACGTTTATATTCCTATCTGCCTCAGCCATTTTTATGGTGAGCGTTGGAGCTGGTTATTTTGCATCGCTCGTTAAGGAGGAGCCACTCCGTTCAAAAGAAGAAATGCGCGAAGAAATATTTAGCTATGAAGAAACCAGTGAGCTTTATTTCGCAAATGATATTTACATCGGAAAAATTCGTACTGATTTAGACCGCCGTGAAACATCACTTGCCAAAATATCACCGAATGTTATTAATGCCGTCCTTGCAACGGAGGACGAATATTTCCGGGAGCATAACGGAATTGTACCAAAAGCAGTTATTCGTGGTCTGTTACAGGACGTATCGAACTCCTCCACACAAACAGGTGGTTCAACGTTAACACAGCAATTAATTAAAAACCAAATATTAACAAACGAAGTATCTTACGAGCGTAAAGCAAAAGAAATTTTACTTGCATTACGTTTAGAATATTTCATGACAAAGGAAGAAATTTTAGAGGCTTACTTAAATATTATTCCTTATGGTCGAAATGCATCTGGTCGGAATATCGCTGGGATTGAAACAGCGGCACAAGGGATTTTCGGCGTTTCTGCTGCTGAATTATCACTGCCACAAGCTGCTTATATTGCCGGGATTCCACAAGCTCCTTTTAAATATACGCCTTTCACAAATAAAGGTGAGCGTAAAAGTAAGGAAGGGATGCAGCACGGCATTGACCGAATGAGTACTGTTTTGTATCGCATGAATGAAGCGGGATACATTACGAAAAACGAGTATGATAATGCAGTTGCTTACGATATTACGCAAGATTTTAGAGCGTATGAAGAACGTCCAGAAGATAAATACCCGTGGTTAACAGCTGAGCTAGAGGAACGCGCTAAAGAAATTTTCGCTAAGATCATCGCTGAAAAAGACGGGATTGACCCTGCACGACTAAAAGAAGAAAAAAATCTTCTAGATAAATACATGATTTTAGCTGACCGCACGATTCGTTCAGGTGGTTATCGTATTTACTCAACAATTAATCAAGATATGTATGATGCCATGCAGCAAGTAACAGATGAATTTAAATTATATGGCCATACGTATAAGAAGAAAGAAAAAGATCCTGAAACTGGTGAAGAGGTTGAAGTAGATGTACCGGTGCAAACGGGAAGTATGGTCATTGAAAATAAGACGGGCAAAATTTTAAGCTTTGTTGGTGGACGTGACCATAAATTAGAACAGTTAAATCATGCGACAAAAGCATATCGTTCAAATGGTTCTACGATGAAGCCACTACTTGCGTATGCACCCGCTTTAGAATACGGTGTGATCGGTGCAGGTAGCCCTGTCGTTGATGTGAAATTTTCACGTATCTATGGTAATGAGAAGTATGAACCAGTCAACTACAATCCAACTCAAGAGCTTGGGATTATTCCAGCTCGCCAAGCTGTTAAAACATCTCAAAACTTAGCAGTGCTTCGTTTATATGATTCGATTTTAGATCGACGCCCTGCAACATTTTTAGAGAAAATGGGCTTTTCTAGATTAACTGAAGGCGATTTTGTCAATCTTTCTACTTCAATTGGTGGGATTACGCACGGGGCTTCCATTGAAGAAAATACGAATGCCTTTGCAACATTTGCAAATAATGGCCAATTTATCGATGGCTATATGATTGAACGCATTGAAGATTTAGATGGCAATATTGTTTTTGAACAGAAAACAGAGGCAGTAGACGTATTCTCTGAAGAAACAGCTTATATGATGACAGACATGCTGCGCGACGTTTTAAAAGATGGCGGGACAGCAAAAAAAGCGAAGAGCTTATTAAACTTCTCATCTGATTTTGCAGCTAAAACAGGGACAACCCAAGACCATAAAGATGTTTGGTTAGTTGGTTATAATCCAAATGTTACGCTCGGTGTTTGGTTAGGTTATGACCAGCCGCGTACTTTATATGCTTTCAATAATACGTACCAACATCCAAGTGCCCGTGTCAACACGCTATGGGCCAAATATATGAATAGCTTATACAAAGTAGATTCAGAATTAATTGGAACAAAAGAGACATTTAAAAAACCAGAAAATGTCGTTTCCGCTTCATTTTGCGGAATTTCCGGCTTAGCCCCATCCACTTCTTGTGCCAATGCAGGGCTTGTTATGTCCGACTTATTTAATAAAAATATGTTTTTACCATCGCAACCTGATGATAGTTTTATATCTGCTTCTTCGGTTGTCATAAATGGGAAGTCTTATGCAGCACTTGCAAAAACACCACCAGAGTTCGTTGGAAAAGGTGGCTTTGGTTTAAACCAAGCAGTAGCTGATCGCATGTTAGGTAAATTAGGTGGAGATGCGTCGAAACTATTACCGAATCGAGCGGGTAATTCAATCGTTTCCGGTTCAACATTCCTAGCTGATAGTGTCTCTCCAAGCCCTGTCTCGGCAACATTGAACAATGGCGTATTATCTTGGACGAATTCTGGTTCAAATGATATCGTTGGCTATCGTGTATATAGCATGACAAGTGGTGGACGAGCATTCGTGGCTTCACTCAAATCTTCTGAAAGTAACAGCATTAAAACTACACCAGGTGTACGTTATGTCGTTGTAGCAGTAGATATTACAGGGTTTGAATCGAGTCATTCAAATGAAGTTAGCGAAATGATCGAACTCCCTCCAGATCCTATAGAAGATACGAATCCAGGTGACATGATTGAGGTTGATATCATACCATCAGAACCAGGCATCGAAGAACCTGTTGATGATTCTGTTACGAACTAGCTTATACTGTATGTGAGTTAAGACAGGTTTATCCTATTAATAAAAAATCATCATTTTAGGCATCTACCTAAAATGATGATTTTTTAATTTGTTTCAGCAGAAGTTCTCCACTTCTTTTAGAAGGGGTGGAATGAAAAATATACACTGACTTCAATCTGGGTTTAAACACATGCTGAATCAAATTAAAGCCCCGGCGGATGTTACAGATTTTTTAAGGGAGCTTTTCGAGCGCGCTCGAAAAAAATCTGAACTCAATTACGCCAAGGAGTAATTGATTTTATGCCTTTTTAATAACTGATTTTAAAATAGCTACCGCCTCATCTATTTCCTGTTCTGAAACAGTAAGTGGTGGCAATAAACGAATAACTTTTGGACCTGCTGCAACTGTTAATAACCCTGCTTCATCAAGTGCCGTTACATAGGGCGCTACTTCTTCACCAAAGCCAAAACCAAGCATTAAACCTTTTCCTAGCACTGAATATTTTTCCTCTGGGAAAGCCTCTTTTAGCTTCGCAGTTAAGTAGGCTGATTTTTTCTGCACCGTTGCTAAAAATGCCTCATCAAATACGTGATCAATCACGGTTTGCGCTACAGCTACAGCTAATGGATTTCCACCGAATGTCGTACCGTGCGTCCCTGCATTAAACGTATCGAATAAATCGGCTGTTCCTAAAATACCACCAACTGGGAAACCGCCACCTAAACCTTTTGCCATAGAAACGATATTCGGCTTCAGAACCGTTTGTTCGAATGCAAAACGTGTCCCTGTTCGACCAATCCCCGTCTGTACTTCATCAATAATTAATAAAATATCCGTCGACTGATGAATGTCATGAATCGCATGCGCAAATTCAGCTGATACCGCATTTACGCCGCCCTCACCCTGAATCATTTCGAGCATAATTGCAGCCGTTTCACCGTCTACTGCTGCCTTTAATGCTTCTACATCATTAAATGGCAATGTAATAAATTCGCTGACAAGTGGACCAAAGCCATTGCGCACTTTATCTTGCCCTGTTGCACTCATTGCCCCAAATGTACGACCGTGGAAACTTTGTTCGAATACGATTATTTTATGCTTTCCTGTATGCTTACGAACGAGCTTAATCGCTGCTTCATTCGCCTCTGCACCACTATTACAGAAAAAGGCATACGATAAATGCAAATCTTTCACAAGGCTAGCTGCTAATTTTTCTTGCCCTGGACTTTCGAATAAATTACTAATATGCCAAAGCTTTTCACTTTGTATTTGAACCGTTTCAACAATTGCTGGGTGCGCATGACCTAAACTACATACAGCAATCCCGCTCGTAAAATCTAAATAACGTTTTCCATTACTATCAAAAACTTCAGTTCCTTTGCCTTCAACTATCGCGATTGGTCTTCTTGCGTAATTTTGAAATAATGCACTCATTTTACTAGCTCCTCACTTAATATTGTTGTACCTGTTAATGTTTCATTGACAATTTGTACAGATGGAATTCCAGCCGTTAAGCAGTTTAATGCCCCTTGTACTTTTGGAATCATCCCACCATAAATATGACCTTCCGCAATCCATTGTTCGATGCGTGCTGGCGTTACTTCCTTTTGGTATTCGTCTTGAATGCGGATTCCTGCAACATCCGTTACGAGTAATAAGCGATCTGCCCCAACAGCAAGTGCAATCTCACTTGCAACCGTATCACCATTGATGTTTAATGCTTGGCCGTCTTCTGTCGTACCAATACAAGCGATGACTGGGACGATTCCCGCTGCTGATAATGCATTCAATATTCGTGTATGAACGGATTTAACCTCGCCTACATAACCATATGTCGCTTCATCAAGAAAATTACATTCTAATAAATTTCCATCAAAGCCATTTAATCCAACGGCAGCAATTCCAGCCGCTGTTAACTCGTGCACAAGTGCTGGATTCACTTTTCCGATTAACGTTGATTGAACAATGCCAATCATGTCTTCACTCGTAACACGTAAGCCGTTCACCGTGTGCGATTCAATTCCTACTGCCTCAAGCTCACGATTAATCGCAGGTCCCCCACCATGGGTAATAATGAGTTGAATCCCTTGCTGCTGCAATGCTTTAAAATTACGAAAGAAGGCCTCGTTAAGACCTTCTAATGTACTACCACCGAGCTTGATGACCATTTTACGAGCGGTATGATGCGTTGATTTGAACGTAGTCATAAGTTAAATCACACCCCCATGCAAAGCCGTGCCCTTCTCCTACTTCCAGTGACACGTAAATTTTTACTTCATGCTGCTTTAAAATTTCAATTAATTGTTCTTCTGAAAATTTAATTGGCTCGCCCTTTTCGACCATTGTTGCCCCGCCAATTTTAATCGTAATTTTTTCAGGATCTACGTGTGCACCTGAGTATCCTACTGCGCAAATAATGCGTCCCCAGTTTGCATCACAGCCAAAGACCGCTGTTTTAACAAGTGGTGAACCTACGACTGTTTTGGCAATTTTTCTTGCTTCTTCATCTGAAAATGCCCCGTCTACTTCAACTTCAATCAATTTCGTCGCACCTTCACCGTCACGAGCAATCGATTTTGCTAAATCTTCTGCTACTAGACGAAGTGCCGTATAAAAGTTTTCCCAATCTGGATGTGCAGGTGTTAATGTGTCATTTCCCGCTAAGCCATTTGCCATCACAATAACCGTATCATTCGTTGATGTATCCCCGTCCACCGTGATGGAATTAAATGTGCAATCCGTTACGCTTGATAATGCTTTTTGTAATTCATCTGATTCAATATTGGCATCCGTTGTAATAAAGCCTAGCATCGTTGCCATATTTGGTTCAATCATCCCTGAACCTTTTGCAGCACCTGAAACAAGGACTTCTTTGCCATCAATGACCGTTGCGTATGTCGTATTTTTCATAACGGTATCCGTCGTCATAATGGCCTGTGCAAAATCAATACCATTTTCTAATTTTGAGTCCGGTTTTAATAGCTCTACACCTTTTTGGATTGGCTCCATTTTCATAATTTCACCAATAACACCTGTAGAAGCAACACCAACTAAATAATGTTCAATACCTAGCTGTTGTGCTGCCAACTGTTGCATTTCATACGCGTCTGCCACACCTTGCTTCCCTGTACAAGCATTCGCATTACCTGAGTTCACAATCATCGCTTGCATTTTTTTCGTATTATAAACAACTTCCTTCGTTACTTTAATCGGAGCCGCCTGCACAGCATTTGTTGTAAACACACCCGCAACACTTGCTGGAACCTCACTTACTAAAATCGCTAAATCTTTTTTCTTATGCTTTAATCCACAATGAATTCCAGCTGCTTTGAAGCCTTTCGGTGAAACGATATTTTTACTCGATAGTTTTTTCATTTCAATTGTTGATACCATATAAAATTCCTCCTCAGGATAATGTGCTTTTTGATTAACGATTTGAATACCTAGATAAAATAGGGAATGAGATCTAATCCTGTTTTTTGTGGGTATCCAAACTGAACATTCATATTTTGAATCGCTTGCCCCGCTGCCCCTTTAACTAAGTTGTCAATGACGCCTACAATTGTTGCCCGATTAGTTCGTTCATCAAGCTTTACTGAAATATCACAGAAGTTAGACCCTTTTACTCGGTTCGTTCCGATAGAAGATGCGTCCTCAATTACTCGAACAAATAGGTGGTTAGCATATGTTTCTTTTAAACAATTCACCAATTGCTGTTGTGTAACGCCCGCTTGAACTTGTGCATAAGATGTCGCTAAAATTCCGCGCGTCATTGGGACTAAATGGGTGTTAAATGTAATTTTTGTATCCACATGCGCAAACATTGATATTGCCTGCTCGATTTCTGGAATATGCTGATGTTCATTAATTTTATAAATAGATAAGTTTTCATTCGCTTCACTAAAATGCGTCAATTGAGAAGGCTTATTCCCTGCCCCTGAAATCCCGCTCTTTGCATCAATTACCAAAAAGCTTGGATCAATCAAATTCGATTTAATTAACGGCAAAAGCGATAGTAATACAGCCGTCGGATAACATCCTGGATTGGCGATGAGCTCTGCTTGCCTAATCTCCTGTTCATTCCATTCTGTTAAGCCGTATACACTTTGTTGAATAACTTCCCCCGGTGCTGCCGGCTTTTTATACCATGTTTCATAGCTAGCAACATCTTTCAAACGAAAATCTCCGGATAAATCAATCAGCTTTGGACCTGTGCCTACTAATGGTGGAAATAGATTGCTAGATACGCCAGATGGGGTACTTGCAAACACGACATCGAACTTAGCCAATGCATCATAATCGATTTTTTGTAATGGCTGATTATATAAATCTGTTAAATGAGGAAACTTTGCTGAAAAAATGGTTCCTTCCTCTGAAGATGTAAATAATGCTATGTCTTCTACTTCTTTATGATTATGCAAAAAACGTAATAATTCTAAGCCACCGTAACCAGTAGCGCCAATAATTCCAACTTTCATCACGTCACTCCTATATTTCATCATCGTTATAATCAATCAAAATAGTTTTTCTTGTGCTTTTATTAAGGATAAAAGTAAGTATAAGTTATGTATATTTATTTAGTCAACTGTATTTTTATATAAATATTAATAATTCTAAATTTTCAAGACCGACATAATCAACTACACCTTGGCGTAATTGCGTCCAGATTTTTTTCGAGCTTGCTCGAAAAACTCCCTTAAAAAATCTGTGACATCCGCCGGGGCTTAACTTGATTCAGCAGAAGTAGGAGACTTCTGTTGAATTAAGTTAAAAAAGAAGCCTTATGCTGTCACATAAGACTTCCTCTGTTATTAATCTTCCATCGTAGAAAGATCACCTGTTGGCAGATCTAATTCCCATGCCTTTAATACACGACGCATAATTTTTCCGCTACGTGTTTTTGGTAGCTTGTCCTTAAATTCGATTTCTCTCGGTGCCGCATGTGCAGACAATCCCCTTTTAACAAATTCACGAATATCTGCTTCTAATGCTTCTGAAGGCCCTACCCCTTCTCGTAATGAAACGAATGCCTTAATAATTTCCCCGCGCACTGGGTCAGGTTTTCCAATAACACCCGCCTCTACAACATCTGGGTGCTCCAGTAATTTGCTTTCCACTTCAAATGGACCTACACGTTCACCCGCAGTCATAATGACATCATCCACTCGACCTTGGAACCAAAAATACCCTTCCTCATCCATATAAGCAGAGTCGCCAGAAACATACCATTCACCTTTTAAGAAGTACGATTCATAACGTTCCGGATTGCCCCAAATTTGACGCATCATTGCCGGCCATCCTCTGCGAATCGCTAAGTTCCCCATTGTATTAGGCGGCACTTCATTGCCTTGGTCATCTACAATTGTTGCAAAAATACCTGGTACGGGTTTCCCCATTGAACCCGGTTTAATATCCATAGATGGGTAATTACAAATCATGTGCCCGCCCGTTTCTGTCATCCACCACGTGTCATGTATACGATGATTAAGTGTTTCCATCCCCCATCGTACAACCTCTGGATTTAACGGTTCCCCAACCGATAAAACATGGCGTAACGTAGAAAGGTCAAATTGTTCAAGTATGCTTGGGCCTGCACCCATTAGCATACGGAATGCAGTCGGTGCGCTATACCATACCGTAACCCCGTATTCTTCAATCGCTCCATACCACGCTTGTGGACTAAAGCGACCGCCAATAATAACATTTGTAATACCATTTAACCACGGTCCAAAAATACCGTATGCTGTACCCGTAACCCAACCTGGATCTGCTGTACACCAGTAAATATCATCCTCTTTTAAATCGAGTACCCACTGCGCAGTTTGGTATTGCTGTACCATTGCATAATGAACATGTAAAACGCCTTTTGGTGCCCCTGTAGAACCCGATGTATAATGTAAAATAGAGCCATCTTCCTTATCCATCCATTCGATTTCAAAGTTTGAAGAAGCCTCTTTAAAATGGCGATTAAAGTCAAAAATTATATCCGTTTCTTCGATGTTCTCCCCGACAATGAAAACCGTTCTTAAGTTTGGTAATTTATCCATTGGAATACGACTGAGCAATGTAGGTGTCGTCACAATCGAGACCGCCTCACTATCTGCCAAACGATCATGAACCGCACCTTCCATAAACGCCTCGAATAACGGACCCACAATGGCGCCTATTTTTAAAGCGCCCAGCAAACTAAAATATAATTCTGGTGTGCGTGGCATAAAAATGAATACGCGGTCACCCTTTTGTATATTCGCTTTTTCTTTAAAAACATTTGCTGCTTTGTTTGAGTTGCGTTTCATATCATAAAACGAGTACGTCTCTTTACGTGCACCATCATTATAATAAAGTGCGACTTTATTTTTACGATGCGTTGTGACATGTCGGTCAATTGCTTCATACGCAATATTCAACTTCCCCGTTTCGTACCAAGAAAATGCTTTCTCCGTATTCGCCCAATCATGCGTCGCTGCCGTATCCTCATAGTTTATTAAACTATGCTCCCCTGGAAGTGCAACTAGTTTCTCCAATGTTTTCATCCCCATGAAAAATCCCCTTTCATTTTGAAACATAATGTTATTTTACATGAAAGTAATTTAAATTAGCAAAACATTTCTAATATTGTGACAATTTAGTTATTTATTACAGATTTAAGCGTATTTTCGCATTAAATCCTGTATAATAAAAACATAACGCACAGGTGGTGTGAAAATGAAGCATATAAAAAAATTTTACAGCATTGAAATGAATACAAAAAATGGTCAAGTTTTAGTTGAAGGTCCTGTTCCCTCTGAGCAATTAGCAACCTATGAATTACATGAAGACCTCAAAGCATTTAGACCTTCCAAACAACAGCATGAAGCACTCGTAGGAATTGCCCAACTTGAAGAAGGGCGAATTATCGTCATTCGGCAAGATCATCTTGTTGTTGGCTACGTTACTTATCTTTATCCCGACCCACTCGAACGTTGGGCAGAAGACCGTATTCCAAATATGATTGAGCTTGGGGCAATCGAAGTAATCCCATCCTTCCGTGGAACAGGCTCTGGAAAGAAATTACTTGAAGTGTCGTTTATGGACGATGCTTTAGAAGATTATTTAGTCATTACAACAGAATATTACTGGCATTGGGATATGAAAGGCACTGGTTTATCTGTTTGGGATTACCGCAAAATGATGGAGCGTATGATGAGCTCTGCCAAATTTGAATATTATGCAACAGATGATCCTGAAATCACCTCCCATCCAGCGAACTGCTTGATGGCACGAACAGGTTCACGCGTTCAAACAGATACGCTTGAACGTTTTGACAGACTGCGTTTTAAAAGTCGTTTCATGTATTAATTCTTATCACAAAGGGGATTGAAAAATGATTGTCGAAGAAATTATGAACACTGAAATACATACACTATCGCCTAACAATACAATTCGAGAAGCATCTCAATTAATGCGAGAGCACAAAATCCGCCATTTACCGATTATTGACGAGAAAAAATGCGTAATCGGTATTATTACAGAACGCGATATTAAAAATGTTTTACCCACTCGTGAGGAGCCAAATTCTTCATTATTTGATGCACCAATTGACAGCATAATGACAAAAAATCCAATTGTTGGGCATCCTTTAGATTTTGTCGAGGAAATTGCTTTGACTTTTTATGAGTCCAAAATCAGTTGCATGCCGATTGTGACAGCAGGTGAGCTCGTAGGTATCGTCACAACAACGGATTTGCTTTACACGTATATCGAATTAACTGGCGCCCATAAACCCGGCTCAAAAATTGATATTCGCGTCACAGACAAACCCGGAATGTTATTTGAAGTCTCGAAAATATTTCATGATCATAAAGCCAATGTGTTAAGTGTTTTAGTCTACCCTGATGGTGAAAGTACAACTACGCGTATTTTAAGTGTCCGATTACAAGTAATTAACCCACTTTCCATTATTGAAGATTTACGTCAGCAAGGCTACAATGTACTCTGGCCAAATCTTCCTGGCGTCACACTATGAAAAAAGCGGTTTTCGTTTATTCGCCAGACCAGTTAAATTACAAATTTTCGGACACACACCCATTCAACCATAAACGACTACACTTAACAATTGATCTATTAAAAAATATTCATGCATTGAACGAGGACGATATTATTCCTGCACGCATGGCTACAGATGAAGAAATAGCACTGGCGCATGATCCCCAATATATTGAAATCGTCAAAAAAGCGGGTCACGGAGAGTTAACTGCTAAACAAGGGGAGCCTTTTGGTATTGGGACGGAGGATACACCGATGTTTCCGAATATGCATGAGGCAAGCGCACTGCTTGTGGGAGGCACACTTCAAGCAGTGGATTATGTTTTGCAAGGGAAAGCACAGCACGCACTTAATCTTGGCGGAGGTTTACATCATGGTTTCCGTGGCCGAGCTTCTGGATTTTGTATTTATAATGACAGCAGCGTTGCTATAAAATACATTCAAGAAAAATACGGTTTACGTGTTTTATATGTGGATACCGACGCACATCATGGGGACGGGGTACAATGGTCATTTTATGATGATCCTAATGTTTGTACATTGTCCATTCATGAAACAGGTCGTTATTTATTTCCAGGGACAGGAAATATTACGGAGCGTGGCAATGGGGAAGGCTATGGCACTTCTTTTAACTTTCCAGTAGATGCATTTACCGAGGATGAAAGTTTCCTAGAAATATACGAACAATCCATGCGTGAAGTATTCGAATTTTTCAAACCGGATGTGGTACTCACTCAAAATGGCGCAGATGCCCATTATTTCGATCCGCTTACACACTTATACGGTACGATGAATATTTATAAAGAAATTCCAAAACTCGCGCATAAGCTCGCACACGAATATTGTGGTGGGCGATGGATTGCAGTTGGTGGTGGTGGTTATGACATTTGGCGCGTTGTTCCTCGGGCATGGTCTTATATTTGGACGGAAATGACGGATCAACAAGAACCTGTTGGACCTTTACCACAAGCTTGGCTAGACAAATGGCAAGCTGAATCTCCAGTGCCACTTATTCCAACTTGGAATGATCCCTTTCCACTCTATGAAGCGATTCCTCGAAAGGCGGAAATCCAAGAGAAAAATGCACAAATGCTTGCGAAGGCATTACATATGATTCGTACTGAAAAAAATCGACCATAATAATTAACTGGCTATACACTCTTTAGACAAAGAATGTATAGCTTTTTAGTTAAAAAAAGTAGAATGCCCCCCAAATATTAAACATTGTACTATAATAACATCATAATAGATTAGGGGGTTTTTTCATGTATAAACATATTTTACTTGCAGTTGATGGGTCTGATAATTCATTTCGTGCTGTACAGGATGCGGTAAATATTGCAGCAGCTGATTCACTAATTGAAATTATTTCAGTTATTTCAACAGAAGGCATTACTTCTCAAGCTGTACACGCGGGTACTTTAGATAATTTAGAGCAAGAATACCGCACTAAGTTTGCCCGTGAGGAAGAATTTATTAAAAATAATCATTCCAACTATAAAGTTATTATTGCCCATGGTCATGCAGGTCGCATGATTTCAAACTATGCGAATGACAATAAAGTAGATTTAGTTGTCATCGGATGTCGCGGGTTAAACCCGATGCATGAAATGGTATTTGGCAGTGTGAGTACATATGTATCGAAAAATGCTAATTGCTCTACTTTATTGGTGAAATAATTACAAAATGAATATTAATAAAACGCTTTTACCACATTAACAATTGATGAGGTAAAGGCGTTTTCTTTCGGTATGTAGTTAGCAGGAATGTCTAGCCATTATAACCACTCCTCGATACAGAGAACAGTATTATGATATGTATCGATTCGCACCTTTTTACCAATGGCTAATGGAATCATCGGATGCGTATGACAACTATCAAATTCCGCGAGTATTGGTACATGTTTTCCGTCCAATTGCTCTAATAATAGATCTAGCGGCTTTCGTCCAGTTCCTAAATCATTATATTGTTCATGCTTTCCAAGAAGAATACCTGAAACTTTATCAAAAATACCATGAAGTTTTAGCATAGCAAGATTTTTCTCAACTGTTGCAGCATCTTTTGTAGTATCTTCTATTAATAAAATGTCGCCTTGTTTTATTTCGGGAAAATACGGTGTGCCAATAAAGCCGTACATTGCATTATTATTTCCACCAATTAATCGACCTTCTGCTATCCCCTCATTTATACCGAGCCATTGATTTTCATATAATGTCTTTTTTCCGGTATAGTCTAGCCAGTTTACTTTTTCATCTGACCAATATTTCGGCATTTCAAGTTCATAAGGTATTACTTGAGAAACACAAAAATACTTTTCAAAATAAGAATATGTGTCATTAACGAGCGGCTCAAACTCACCAAAAGAAGCAACAAGCGATGGTCCATAGTATGTCGGTATTCCTGTTTTTGCATAGAGCGCCAGTAAAACAGCGGTTGCATCTGAATAACCAACAACTAATTTTGGGGTTTGCTTAAATGCATCATAGTCAATATAAGGCAATATACTATTTGAATTTGTACCACCTATCATCGAAATAATCATTGAAATGGACGAATCTCTAAGCAATTGATTTAATTCTTCTGCTCTTTCTTTAGGACTTCCTGAGCGATAATTATCACTTTTCCCCGTTAAATTACCTTCAACAATATGAAAACCTTTTTGTTCAAGAAATGCCTTTCCTCTGTCATACCTTTTTTTCGCTGAAACAGATGCTGCTGAAGAAGGCGAAAAAACACCAATTTTATCGCCATATTTTAATGAATTTAACACAATGACATTCCCCCTCTTATTCATTTTCATCTCACCATTATACATAATAAGGGAGTATTTTACAGGGAAATATGAATGTACAACGTTAAGTAACTTACATTATTAAAAACCATTGATCTATCCAAAATCAAGGGTATCTTGGTTATCAAAATGGAGTTTTTATTATACTAGTATGTGTAATACTAATCACTTTGTTACTTAATCGGTATTCGAATACCATTTACAATTATCGCTGTTGCTTTCGTAACATCTAGCGGCTCTTTCGTATTCCAACTTGCATCGAACGTACGTTTTTCAGAACTATGGCCGCCTGAACCACCTTCCAATGGAATAATACCATCTACGGTTTCAACTTCAAGTAACATTTCACTAACCATGGAATCCTCTCCTTTATAAGTACCGATTACTTGTAACCCTAAAGGACTGAGCGTTAAATATTCAAAAAGATAATCTTCAACTAAAATATCATTTTTCCAAGTGCGTAAATCAGAATTCGTATCGCTTAAATTCGCCGATACTTTCCAGTTACCTTCAACCCCTGAAGAAAAGAAACCTCTATAATAAAGAGCATATTTACTAAGATCTTCATCTTTTATAGTGAATACAAATTCTTCATATTTATACTGATTATCATCATAAACGAAATTTACAGGATCAAGGACAATACCTTCCTCATCCGTAAGAAATACTATACTATAATCGGGTTCTTCTAAATTACCATCCGGACCTTTTAGAGTAAGACTGGCATCACTAGAACCAAATTCTTTACCAAAAACTTTCCCTATTTGCACATACAGTTTTCCATTCATTACACCGATTGCTGAAACCCATTGATCTTTTTCACCATGAGGCATGTCTGCATAATTTCCTGGCACGAGTATGTCTATTGATGGATTTAAATCATCCGGAAAATTCCTTCCTCCCCAAATTTGTTCTTGTTCAATCGATCTCGTTTCCGCTCCGTCAATACCTGCAAGCGCTACGGAAATCGGTGCGTCGTCATAAGATTTTACATCAAAGTAAACGAGGAAACTACCAATTTCCAGTGGATCTGTTAATGGTGAGTTTGGATCAGCTGTTATATTAAACTCATAATAAATCGTATTCGTATCTTCATTAAAATAAAGCATTTTTTGGCTCCATGTCACGCTGGAAACCGCCTCATCACTTCCCCCACCTTCCTTTATTGGTGAATGCATTTTCACATCGAAGCCATCTCTAAAATCAGACTGTTCCGTCAACCGGTTTTGACCTGTTTTATCCTGAAACGATAGGTAAACAATTGCCTGATTATCATATTTTTGGGCACCAATCACTTCCATTCGGATTCCTTGGTCATCTATTTGGGCTTCAACTGGCTCAATTATCTTACCGAAAGAAGGGTTGAACCTTTCTATAAACCAATCAAAATTTCCTACTGCTGCTGCCGTTACACCAACGACGAACATCAATGACATCACAATCACTGCAACTGTCGGCCTCGTCCATCGTCTATGCTGTTTAACAGGTACAACGGTACTTTCCTCATGCAATTTACTTTTAACCTGTTCTGTAAGTTTACTTGTATCCACCTTCATCTCGGAAAACATTTCATGTATTTGTTGTTCGTCCTTATCTAATTTGCCCATAGTTAGACTCCTTTCTACCATATTCAACATTTAGATATTTAACTAATTTATCTTTGGCCCGTTGATATTGTTTGCGTAATGCAGCTGTAGAAGTTCCTGTTAGCTCAGCTAATTTCTCGTAACTTTGTCCATCCATAATTCTTCCATATACTAAAACACGTTCCTTAGGTTTTAGCTTCTGTAACGCACGAAACGTTTCGTCACTGAAACCTTTATCTTTCTCAGGTAAAACGATTTCGCTACGAATTTCATTAAAAAATAGGAACTTACGCTTTTTAAGTTGATTTAAACAGCGATTATATGTAATTTTATACAACCATGCGGATAAGTTATCACCATCAAATGTCACTCGATTTTGATAGGCTGAAAGAAAAACTTCTTGTACAATATTTTCCGCTTCATGATAGTCACATAGTATTGCCGTTGCATAGCGAAGCAGTTTTTCACCGTAGAGATTGATTATTTCTTCCAATTCATCTTCTCCACCATTAATAAATCTTATTTCAATGTCTATTTCCTCCATAGGCTCACCTCCTATTATTTATTAGCCGACTGTACCCTTATAACAATTCAAAAAGCTGTTTTGTGACATCATTTTTATTTTATCAATATTTTATTCCATTTTAAGAAGCAACCTTAACATTCTAAGGTTGCTTCTCTAGCCAATTAGTAACATCAATTGAATTCCAACATCAGTGATAAAATTCGACATTTTTCAATATAGTGATAGTAATCGCATTTGGTTATTTTACTTAACTTACAACTTTTTTAGAATAAAATTTCATTTTTAGCATCCATCCCCCACTTATAAAAGTAGGGGACTTCTGTACCTGTCGCTTTGCTTACGGTACAAAAAAAATTGCTGAAACAAGTTAAATTGAATAAAAGGCTGAGGAGGGATTTGGCAAATGAAAAATAAGCTAACTTCATTAGTGGAAGTAAGAAAGATTATTGCGTTAGTTTCGATAATTTTATTCTTTGTCCTTTCGGTGATGGGCAATCTAGAAACGAATTTTATTCAAACGGTAATCATTTCAATTGTTTCATTTTACTTTGGAAAAACTGCTGCGATTAATGAAAAAGGGGATAAATAATTAATTCACGCCATTATAGCTCTTCCTAATGGCGTGAACCTGCAATTTACTACAATCAAACATGTACTTTCATGACGATAACACTAACATCTGTAACCGCTTCAAGACTATGCATTTCTAAAGGTTCCATCATCAAAAAATCATCATTCGTTAAAAGATGATCCTCGCCTTCTACATTAAGTTTTAGCTCGCCTTTTTGCACATTTATGACAACAATATCTTTCGCATTATGTTCAGGGATTTGTTCTCCAGCGCGCAGTTGAATATTTAAAACATCCATTTTGTCATGAGTACCAATACGACTAACCTTTTTTGCATGTTCTGTTAATTGATTTTCAATGTGTATTTTCTGCATATTCCCACTCCCAATCGCGTGTTTTATCAGTCAATTCAATTATAGGCATCAAAAAATTTCTCTTCAATATTGAAAACGAATCATATAAGTCCAATCATCGACTTTCTAGTTTGCTACCAACACGGATATATAAAAAAACCTACCCACATTAAATTTTGGTGGATAGGCAGTTTCATTATTTTCGAGTAGAGTCTCGCATTTCGATTCGATGTGGCAGAATGACCTTTTGCTCTTCTACATCTTCTTTATTCATATACTTCGTTAACAAACGCATCGCGACTGCTCCGATATCGTAAAGCGGTAAAACAACGCTCGTTAGCTGTGGTCGAACCATGCGCGCAAGCTTCGAGTTGCCAAAGCTAATTACTTCTATATCTTCAGGAACTTGTTTTCCGCTATCTTGCATGCCGTGAACAAGTCCCATTGCTAACTCATCATTTCCTACAAATATCGCAGTTGGTGGGTTTTCTAGCTTGCTTAACGTTTCCCAGCCTTCTAAACCATCATCATAGGCGTCTCTCCCTGCAACGATTAACGAATCATCCCGCTCAATTCCAGCCTTTTGTAACACATCTAAATAAGCTTGCAATTTTTGCTGACCATTGACCGTATGTTTTAGTGGACCTGAAACAAATGCAATTCGTTTATGGCCATGCTCGATAAATAATTGAATCGCTTCATACGTTGCCGTGTAATAATCAATATTAACCGATGCCACTTTTTCCGTTAAGCTAATGGAGCCCGCTAAAACGATTGGTACAGAGCATGCATCTACTGCTCGTTGAATATTTGCTGTTACTTCATCACTCATCATGACAATACCATCTACTTGTTTGCCAAGCATTGTATCTAAAAGTGTTAATTCTTTTTCTTCGTTTTGATCAGAATTGGCCAAAATAATATTGTAGCGGTACATTGTTGCGATATCTTCAATCCCTCTCGCTAACTCCGCATTTAAATTATTCGAAATATCAGGGATGATGACTCCTACTGACGTTGTTTTTTTACTTGCCAAACCGCGCGCCACAGCATTTGGTCGATACTCTAGTCGTTCTATAACATCTAATACTTTCTTTCTTGTTGCTGGCTTTACATTTTGGTTACCATTTACTACTCGAGAAACCGTTGCCATTGACACATTTGCTTCACGTGCTACATCATAAATTGTGACAGTCAAAGAAATCTCCCCCTTTTTTTATTTATAGCGCTATTTCACAATACCACTATATGATAGATACATTCATCATATAATACTTTCATTTCCATTTTCAATTATTAAACCTAGTATCTTCACTAAAATAATCATTTAGCAAGAAATGAACATATACGCGTTTACTAAAAACGATGCAAAACGTATGAAATTAAAAAAAGCACTACCATAAGATAGCACTCCTCGCCGTTAATCTCGATTTTTATCTTTCGCACTGTTCAATAGCTTTTGTTGCAATGACAAATACGTTGCGATTTCATCTGGGGTAAATGTTTTAAATAACTCCAAATACATCCCTTCACCAATTTTTTGTGCCACAGAAAAAGCTTCGTTCCCTTTGTCTGTTATACAAAGTTGAATGATACGGCGATCCGACTCATCATACATCCGTTGTGCCAAACCGAGTGCAACTAATTTATTGGCAATGCTAGTCATCGCACCTTTTGTGTAGCCAAGAACTTCTGCTAGTTCCACTTGCTTCCTTGGTCCCTTTACTCTTAGCTCAGCTAATACTAGGACAGGTGACACGCCGATTGGATAAGGAAACCTTGCTGTGAAATGAAGGATAGTTTGATTATTCATTTGCTCAATCGTATGAATTAATTGAAAAATACTCTTTTTTTCCATTTGAAAACCTAACCTTTTTAATCATTATCTTAACATAATTAATTGTGCGCTGCTTACAATCCGTTATTTCTAACTAGTTTAACATTAAATAGTTTAAAGGTAAAATGTCGATTTTACCTTTTTTTGTTAAATCACACGCATATCGGAATCGATACAGTATTTTTTTCCACACACTACTCTTTTTTTTTTTTAATAGGAGCCCAATTTTACTTTAATTCATCCAGTACGAATTTCGGCATAGACCCTTAATTTAGTATAAAAAACCTCTAAGCCATATTAGACTTAGAGATTTCACATTCACTTATTTCGATACTTCATATTGCTTCATGAATTTTTGAATTTCTTCATAAAAAGCATTGAACGTTGGGATATCCATTTGTTGTTGTTGGTCAGATAAAGCGATTGATGGATCTGGATGTACTTCTGCCATCACTCCGTCTGCACCAATGGCAATCGCTGCTTTAGCACATGGTAATAATAAATCACGACGACCTGTTGAATGGGTTACGTCTACCATTACTGGTAAATGCGTTTCTTGCTTTAAAATAGGCACAGCAGAAATATCTAATGTATTACGTGTCGCTCTTTCGTACGTACGAATTCCGCGCTCACAAAGGATAATGTTTTCATTACCTTTTGACATAATGTATTCTGCCGCATGGATGAACTCATCAATTGTCGCTGCTAAACCACGTTTTAATAATACCGGTTTATTCGTTGCACCTGCTGCTTTTAATAGCTCAAAGTTTTGCATATTACGCGCACCGATTTGAATCACATCAATGTAATCTAACGCATGATCTAAATCAGATGGCGTTACGATTTCTGTAATCACACCTAAACCGAATTCATCAGAAACTTGTTTTAAAATTTTCAAACCATCTAAACCTAAACCTTGGAAATCATATGGTGACGTACGCGGCTTATATGCACCACCACGAATTAATTTTAAGCCTTTTTCTTTAATTGTTGCGGCAACTGCTGCCACTTGCTCGTATGACTCAACTGCACATGGACCAAATACAAAGGAAGGTGCCCCAGAACCAATTAAATCGCCATTAACATTAATGACAGTATCTTCTGACTTTTCTTTACGTGAAACAAGGAGCTCTTTTTTCTTTTCTGCTTCAAGTTGTTTTAACGCAGTCTTGAAGATTTGCTTGAAAATATAATCAACCGTCATTTGATTTAAAGGACCGTTATTATTCTTTTTAATTAAGTCCAGCATGTGACGTTCACGTAGCGGATCATATCGATTAACGCCTTGCTTTTCTTTAATTTTACCGATTTCTTCAACTACTGTGGCACGTTCATTAATTAAACGTAAAATTTCTAAGTTTAAACCGTCGATCTGACTACGTAAGCTTTCTAAATCTTGTTGACCCATCTTCTTGTTCCCCTCTTCCTCGTATCCGGCACTTTCAGTTACTATAAAAGTATGATACATTTTAAAATAATAATCTTATTATAATCAACTATTGATAGAATGTCACGCATTTTTAATTTAGCGCTTCAACTCGCTAAAGTTAAACGTAGGAATTACACGGAAGGAAGCGTTTTCATATGACAAATAAATTATTTGCTTTGGACATTGGTACTCGCTCCGTAGTCGGTATTATTTTAGAACAACATGCCGACCATTACCATGTTTCAGATATTTTAGTAAAGGAACATAAAGAACGCGCAATGGTCGATGGTCAAATACATAATGTTCTTTATGTAGCCGAACTTATAAAAACCATAAAATTAGAATTAGAAGCTACGCATGGTCCATTAACAAAAGTGAGCGTTGCAGCAGCTGGCCGTGCTTTAAAAACCGAACACGCAAGCGTCACAATTCCGATTAAAAACCGCCCTATTTTCACTGAAGAAGACATTAACCGTCTCGAATTACAAGCCGTACAGCAAGCACAGCAGCAACTTCTTCAACAAAAAGAGGATGCCAAATCCAATCACTATTACTGCGTTGGGTATTCCGTGTTGTACTACCGTTTAGATGGGGAAGAAATCGGTAGTTTATTAGACCAACAAGGAGACGAGGCAACGATTGAAGTGATTGCTACTTTTTTACCGCGCGTCGTAATAGAATCTTTACTCGCAGCACTAAAACGAGCGGATTTAGAAATGGATGCACTAACACTAGAGCCGATTGCAGCTATCAATGTACTCATCCCTCCTACTATGCGTCGATTAAATGTTGCACTTGTCGATATTGGCGCTGGCACATCCGACATCGCCATTACCGATAATAGTACGGTTGTTGCCTACGGAATGGTACCGACTGCTGGTGATGAGATTACAGAAGCACTGAGTGACCATTACTTACTGGACTTCCCTGTTGCGGAAATGGCCAAGCGACAAATGCATACAGCACAGGAAATTTCAATTCAAGATATTCTAGGCTTCGATCAATATTTTCCTCGTGAGGACGTTTTAAAAGCCATTTACCCTGCGATTCAAAATTTAGCCGAATCGATTGGTAAAGAAATTTTACGCCTTAATAATAATATTGCCCCAAAAGCGGTGATGCTAGTCGGTGGAGGAAGCTTAACGCCGAATATACCTGAGGAGCTCGGGAATATTTTAGGATTGCCTGCAAATCGTGTAGCCGTGCGAGGTATTGATGCCATACAAAATTTAACACGCAATGAGAATATTGCGGTAACACCAGAGCTTGTAACGCCGATTGGTATAGCGATTGCTGCGCAGAAATCGCCCATTCACTACATGTCGCTTTCTGTAAACGAACAAGTTATTCGATTATTTGAGTTAAAGGAAATGACTGTCGGGGATGCCTTTTTAGCCGCAAATATTCGAGCGAAACAGCTTTACGGAAAACCTGGTCACGGTTTGTCTATCACAGTGAATGGGCAAAGTATCTTCGTTCCAGGCGAGCATGGGCAGCCCGCACAAATCTTATTAAATGGACAACCTGCCTCGACGAAATCACTCGTTAAAAATGGAGATCAAATCGAACTGATTGCTGGAATGGACGGTAAAGATGCAACGGTCAATGTACGGGATATGATTGATAACGCCTCTGTTAAATCTGTAACGATTCAAAATACATTGTTTATGATTGAACCGAAAGTCTATGTAAATGGTGAGGTAGTGAACTTAGATGCGCTATTAGAGGACCGTGATGTAATCGTAGTCGAAACTGTTGAAACGATTGAAGCAGCCTTGAAACATACAGATAACCTGCTGCAATTAAATCAGTTCGCTTCCTACTTAATTCATATTGACGGTAAGCCCGTGCATCTACCTGAATTTTCATCGCAATTATTTGCTAATGGCAAGTCGGGTAAACTGAACTATCCGATTTACAATGGGGATGTCATAACATTTGAACAGCTTCAATTACCTACTGCGGACATGATCGCAAACGAGCTCAATTTACTACTTGAGGAAAAAGCAGTTGTGACATTCCAAAAGGAACAAGTTGAGCTTATCAAAACGGCACGAGAGTTTTTTGTTAATGGTAAAGTCGTACAAAGACAAGCGCCCGTGCCTAATGGAGCCACAATAAAAATTTTAGAAAAAGATACAAGCAAGTGGATTTATCAAGATGTGTTCCGTTTTTCATCTTGGCAATTACCGACTGCCTTTAAAGGGTCATTTACCATTTTACGCAATGGTCAGCCGTCTTCATTTGATGCGGAAATTTTTGGTGGAGATCAATTAGAAATTCAGTTAATCGAGCACGCCATGAAAACGGAGAGCAAAACACTTTAGTAAAAACAAAAACGCACCATTTCAACTTTTGTGAAATGGTGCGTTTTTAAATTGAACTACTCGATAGAAGTATGGCGCGTTGAATTCGCTACTTCAGAAATACCTTCTGTCACTTCTGTTACAACCTGATCAACTGCATCTTTAATCGATTCTAATGGCTCTTCACCTTCAAATGAAACCGTCCCATCATCAAGTGCAGGTGGCTGTTTAGCCGTTTTCGCTTTTACTTTTTCTACTAAGTTTGTTGATTGCTCTTTTAATTGGTTTGAAATTTGAGATGTTTTTTCTTTTGC
This sequence comes from Solibacillus cecembensis, assembly GCF_050272495.1. Classification (NCBI taxonomy): domain Bacteria; kingdom Bacillati; phylum Bacillota; class Bacilli; order Caryophanales; family Caryophanaceae; genus Solibacillus; species Solibacillus cecembensis. The sequence goes on from NZ_JBNNMF010000005.1 coordinate 127,346, forward strand.
TGATCCTGAAAATTCAACACTTTTTTCTTTCAACGTAACCGCTTGGATTGCAACATCATTTCTTAATTCACTACCTGCTTTTGGTGCTAGAAGTAATGCCGCAGCTGCGCCTACAATTCCGCCTACAAAAGCACCGAGAATGAAATCTTTCAACTGTATTGTCTCCTCTCCATAAATCGATTCGTTAACATGCGTATAATCTTGAGGTGCATTTACAGCCACTTGCTTTTCAGACATAATCAGCTCTCCCCTTTTTTGACAGAAAAATTGTGCTTACTTGCGTTTTAAGAAGCCAAACTTTGATTTTGTTTCCATTCCTGCTGGTGTTTCATTTGTTTTTGTACTCGTAAAAATCACTTCATCTTGATCAATCGGTTTACGTTGACGCCACTGTTCTGCAATACCCATTGCGACATTACTCCACTGAACAACTTGTGCGATTTTTTCTTCATTCTTTTGAACTTCTGTTGAAATTGAATTTGTAATGCGTTGGACCGATGTATTTAAGCCATTTACGGACTCACCAACACCTTGTACAGCATGGATAACTGAATTTAACTTCTCAGACTTATCTGAAATATCATCTGCCAAATTATTTGTTTTCGTCAATAATGACGTCGTTTCACGTGTGATACCTTCCATTTGGCCTTCAATCCCAGCTACTGTCCCAGCGATTGAATTTAACGTGTTCTTTAATGAGAACAATGTCATACCAATACTTATACATAATACTAAAAATCCGATAGCTGCAATTAAAGCAGCAATATAAAGTACTAACTCCATCTGATGACCTCCTCCATCTTGTCCCACTATAATTATTCGACAAAAATAGTGACAATCCTTCTTTCAGGTTGCCATTACCTATTATCTACTATTTCCATAATTCCCATTCATTTTAGAGCTAAATTGCTATTATGTAAAGGAACTTAACTACTTTAATTAAAGAAAAACAGCCTATCCGTAATGGATTAAGCTGTTTCCTCTTTCAAAAGTGCTTCAAAAGCATCTTGATATTTGTGTACGTCGCCAGCACCCATGAATAGGAATACGGCATGTTTATGCTTGTGCAGCTGCGTAATCGTTTCTAACTGCAGCACTTGACTGCGTTCGATTAACTCACTTAAATCTGTAATTGTTAATTCACCTTGTTTTTCACGAGCTGAACTAAAAATATCACATAAATAAGTCGCATCTGCTCCACTTAAGCTATCCGCAAAGTTTTGCAGGAATGCTTGTGTTCGTGTAAATGTATGCGGTTGGAAAATCGCCACAACTTCACGATCCGGATATTTTTGACGAGCCGATTGAAGTGTCGCTGCAATTTCTGTTGGGTGATGTGCGTAATCATCCACTAACACATTGTCGCCAATCGTCGTTTCCGTAAATCGTCGTTTTACACCGCCATACGTGTTTAAGCGCTCTTGAATTAAATTCGCAGGTACGCCTTCATAATGGCACAGAGAAATAACGGCTAACGAATTTAAAATCGTATGGTCACCGAATAATGGAATGAAGAATTTACTATATAATTCATTGCGAACATATACTTCGAATTCTGTACCTTCTGTTGTTTTGACAATATTGCGCGCTGCAAAATCATTTTCTTGTCCGAAGCCATAATAAACAACAGGGACATTTGCTTGGATTTTTTGTAATTGTTCGTCATCACCACATGCAATAATCGCTTTATTTACTTGTAAAGCTAATGATTGGAATGCGTCGTAAACGTCATCAATATTTTTAAAATAATCTGGATGGTCAAAGTCAATATTCGTCATGACCGCATAATCTGGATGATACGCTAAGAAATGTCGGCGGTATTCACATGCCTCCATGACAAAATAAGACGCATCCTCTTTACCTGCTCCTGTACCATCACCAATTAAAAAAGATGTTGGCATATAGCCGTCAATTACGTGACTCATTAAGCCGGTTGTTGATGTTTTCCCATGTGCACCTGTAATCGCAATCGATGTACAACGGTTACTATATTCCCCTAAAAACTTATGGTAGCGAATGACTTCCAAACCTAATTCACGTGCGCGAACGAGCTCTGGATGGTCATCAGGAAAAGCGTTACCTGCAATGATTGTTAAACCTGGTTCTATATTATTTTCATCAAAAGTTATAATTTTAATACCACGGTCACGTAAAGGTTGTTCTGTAAAATAATACGTTTCTACATCAGAACCTTGCACTTCTTCACCAGAATCAAATAAAATTTGCGCAAGTGAGCTCATACCCGAACCTTTAATACCTGTAAAATGATATCGTGTCATTTTATAAAAACCTCCTAGGATACCAAGATCCCATTGAATCATTCATATTTTATTTATTATTGTTTCAGAACATTCCACTTTAGAAAAGATAGGGAGATTTCTGCTGAAACAAGTTTAGTTTATTATAGCACTATTTGCTCAAAACTATAAATGAACGACAATTCTAAAAATTAATTCCGCCCATTTACTAGCCCTTTAGTCTCCAAATTGGACAGCTAAATCCTCTTCAGTAATAAATACATCCCTCGGCTTACTACCTTTTGGCTCTGACACAAATCCTTGACCTTCTAACATGTCAATCAATCTAGCCGCTCGATTGTAACCGATTTTATAGCGACGTTGTAATAAAGATGTAGATACAGAACCTTGTTCAAATACAAATCGGCAAATTTCTTCAAACAGCTCATCTTGCTCTTCTACAGCTTCTGAACGTTTTAATAGCTCTTCTTGTTTAAAGATATATTCTGGCTCACCTTGATCACGAACATATTCAATAATTTCTTCTATTTCATCATCTGTTACAAACGTACCTTGAATACGCGTTGGCGCAGACATTCCATTTCCTAAATATAACATATCTCCACGTCCAAGTAACCGTTCCGCGCCTTGCGCATCTAAAATCGTTCGAGAATCGATTTGTGATGACACAGAGAAAGCGATACGCGTCGGGATATTAGCCTTGATTAAACCCGTAATAACATCAACAGAAGGACGCTGAGTAGCAACAATCAAATGAATACCTGCAGCACGAGCCTTTTGTGTTATACGACAAATACTATCCTCTACATCTTGCGGCGACATCATCATTAAATCAGCCAACTCATCAATCACAATTAATAAGTACGGTAACTTTTGTGCATACATTCGGTTCTCTTCACACATTTTATTATATGCTTCGATTTTTCGTGCACCGCTATGCATAAATAGCTGATAACGTCTTTCCATTTCTTCCACTGCCCATTTCAATGCGGCCGTAGCAGCTTTAACATCAGTGATGACTGGGCTTACTAAATGTGGAATATGATTAAACGGTGCTAATTCCACCATTTTCGGATCGATTAACATTAATTTTAAATCATTCGGATTCGATTTATACAATAAGCTTACTAAAATAGAGTTAATGCATACCGATTTCCCTGAACCAGTTGCACCTGCGATTAATCCATGTGGCATTTTGCGTAAATCAATCGTTACAGGCCTTCCTGTTAAATCTAAGCCAAGTGCTGCTTCAAGAGGTGAATCTGAATTGCGGAATGAATCCGAATCCGTTACCTCAGACAAACGCACGGCACGAGAAATACGATTAGGAATTTCGATACCAATCGAGCGTTTCCCTGGAATTGGCGCGTCAATTCGAATATCTTTTGCCGCTAAAGCAAGCTTAATATCATCAGCCAAGTTACGCACTTTACTCACTTTTGTCCCTTGCCCAACGGTAATTTCAAATTGCGTAACAGCTGGTCCTTGTACAATCGATTCAATATGTGCTTGAATTTGGAAATAAGATAAAGCCTCTACTAATCGATCTCCTTGTTCATCCATCCACTCTCGGTCTTCGATCATTTCCTCTGGTGGGACTAAAAAATCTAGCGGTGGCTTCACATAAGGAGCTTTCTTCACTTCTACTGCTTGTTGAATCGGTTCAATCATTTCTTGAACGACCTCAACTTCTTGTTGTGGAAGGCTGACTGGTTCATTACGTAGCACTTCGACCAGCTGTTCTTCTATTTTTTCAACCACTATTTCACTGTGTTCCTCAATTGGCTCTAAAATCGTTGCCTCTATCTTTTCTTCAACAATTTCTTCTGGCATAGCTAGCTCTATTTGTTCAGGTATAAATTCACTTACCTCTTCAATTGGCTCCGCTTCTACGGGATCAAGTTGTGCAATTTGTTCAATATCTTGTTCAAATCGTTCGCTATTTTCAAGCAGCAGTTCACTTTCAGCGGGGAGTTCAATTGGTTGTTGTAGCGGTTCAGAAACCACTTCAATCGGCTCACTCACCTGTTCAATGATTGGCTCACTTACTTCCTCATGTACTACATTTACAGGTATTTCTGCCATTACTTGTACTTCTTCACTGAAATTTCCGTCACTTACTTCCAGTATTTCCCCGCTTACTTCCGCCTGCATTTGTAGGTTTTGTTGTCCATACAATTGGCGAGCCATTAGTTTTTGCTTGTCAGACTTTAACATAACAACATTAAATGGCAATCGGCTTCCTGTATTTTCACGTAATCTTTGCGGAATTTGTTGATCTTCATTTGGTACTTTTACTTCCTCGGTTTGTGGAAGCTGCTCTACATTTAACTGGCCAATATGAATCGTTGAATTTTCAATCGTGACATGCTTCACCTGAACTTCATTTAACAATTCTTCATCCACTGCTTGTTGAGTCGGCAATGCACTTTGTTTTTCCGTTAAAACTGATTCACTTACGATTTCTTTTGGTGTATCGGTTACTGCCTCTTCTACTACAATCGGCTCTTTTTCGATTACTGGCTCTACTGTTGTCGCTGCTATTTCTTCGACGATCGTTTGTAATTGCGTTGGCTGTTCTACTTGAATCGGTACTATTTTTGGTACTTCTGTATTTTCAGTATGTACGAAAACTTCTTCCTTAACAGTTTGTGGTGCAACTGTATTTTCAACCTTTTCGATGTTTGCTGAATAGCTTTCATTCTGTTGCGGTTCACTTGGAATGGATGGATGTCGTTCCTCCATTAACTTTTCAATCGGTGTTGGCTTTTTAAATCCATGAACTGGTGACGGCACATCTGTCGGTACAAAACGTTTGCGCGTGGCAAGAGGATTAACAAATTCCTTATTAATTTTTTGTTCTTCACGCTTTGGATTTTTCAGTAAAATTTCACGTTCTGGTTTTGTCACTTGCGCTCTAGGCTCGGTGCTATCTTGACTACGAATGACATTGGAATGACCTCGACCTTTTCGACGACGCTCTAATAAGTCACGAATACCAGATACTTCTACATCGTAAACAGTATTGGGCACTTGCTTTTGCAAATATTTCGGCAATTTAAATTCCTCAGTGTCTGCCTTTTTGTAATGATTATTCTGTTGCTCATATTTTGGCTGCTCATATCGAGGTTGCTTCGGCTGCTCTGTTGCTACAACGTCTACCTCATCATTTATTAATGGAAAACGAAATGTTGTTCCGCTCGATTGCGGCGTATTATGATCAGCTTGTGAATTCTCATATTGTGCGTTTTTATTTTCTGAAAAACGCTCATATTCAGACTCTTCAAATTCATCCTCTGTATCCTTGTAAAGAAATTTATTTAACTGATTTTTTATCCAACTCAAGTTCATCACTTCTTTCTCAAAAAACATCGCCCTACACGTTTATATTTTGTAGTGGTCTTTTCCGTATTATGATAATGTGTATTCCTCAAAATCATATCATATTTAGCGAGGGAAATGGGCATTGTACACATGTTTTTCAACATAAAAAAGTCAGTATGAGCGATTGTAATAACTCATACTGACTTTCTATTCAAATTATAGTGTTAAACTTCGAACGGACTACCTACTTCTGCTGAATCCTCTAGAACTAAAATCCCTTTCGCTTCTGGTGCGTCAGGAATTGCTAACTCACGAGCTGAACACAGCATACCGAAAGAATCTTCTCCTCGTAAATTGCCTTCTTTAATTAATAATCCAGATGGCATAACCGCGCCAACTTTTGCAACGACTACTTTTTGACCTGCTTCAACATTTGGCGCGCCACATACGATTTGTACTGTTTCTTCGCCTACGTTTACTTGGCATACACTTAATTTATCCGCATTTGGATGTTTTTCTTTTGATTGTACATAGCCAACTACAAATTTTGGTGAGAAGTCTACATTTAAAGGAAGATCTGCACCGTTTGCTTTGATTGCTGCTGCTAATTTTTCTACTAGCTCAGGCGTTACTTCTACATTGCCTGCAACATCTAACTCGATATATTTACTTGCATTGAATAAGTTAAATGCTTTTACTTCACCTGTTGCTTCTTCTTTTAAAATGGCTAAATCGCCAATGCGTTCCATTTGTGTTTGTACGATATCTTCCATCGCGATTTGAACTAATAGAACATCGCCGACATGTTGTTTGTTATAAGCTACTTTCATGAATCTTCTTGCCCCTTTTTCACTTTGTTTTTTGCTAAAATAAAGATTGGTTCGAGATGGCCGTTTTCATATACAAATGAAAGCGATGTAATAGGAACCGCTCCGACTGTAAAGAAATGCATCGTCATCTGCGCTAATACATCATACCCTACTTCATTGCGAATATCACCAATAATTAATACATCTTGATGCGGAACAGATACCGTCATTTCTCCTTCGATTTGAAGTGCCATCTCATTTAAAAAGCTATCATTTAAAATACGACTCGCATCGTATCCATCATTATGATTTAAAAAGTAATACACATTGCCCGAAACTTCATCACGTTTGAAAGTAGTCGGTAATTTTTTTACAGAAAAACGTGCTGCTTCTCTTATTTGCTCTCCAGTTATCGCTAGTTTCGGTAGCATGGACTCATCGATTAATCGATAGGTCGCACCTAAATCAAGCGCATAATAAATCCTCGTTTCAGCTGTATGATCCGTCGTAATAAACGCATGTCCTTCATTTGATGTTAATGGAAATGACGTCGAACGAATAATTGGACATACCGCAGCAAGACCTTCAAACCCCTCTTTTTGTTCTCTTTCCATCGCCAAAAAGGTTTGTTTTATCGTATAAATAATTTCATCGATTGCTTGCTCTTTTTTCGTTTCATATTTTGCTAAAATTCCAGCTAAAGAAATATCCATTCCTTTTCCTATAACTTTATGATCAAGGCGCAATTTATCGTGCTTTTCATCAAAAGTAAACGAATACGTTGCTTCCCCTAATCGCTCTTTTATTTGCGCGACTAATTGTGGAGATTCCATTTTCATCACTCCTCTACTCTTATGTATCAATAGAAAACGGCCCACCATTGTGAACCGCTTGTTATTGCTATCATTTATTTTATTGTATCAAAAAAGTGACAATTACGCCCCTTCCTTGCTTGAGTTAATCAATCGCACGAACCGATTGCACAATTTCCATCATGTCCTGTAATTTTTGATCGATTTTTTTATTTTCCGAAAGTGTTGTTAATTTTACACCACCGATCGTGACAACAAGTTCATATTGCTTTTCTCCACGCTTAATTACAGATGAAAAGCCAAACGTTTCATCGGACTTGTATATTTCTTCTTCCACAATTTCTATATTTGGGTCCTCTTTTAATATCGTATAATGTAATTGACTATTCCCAGCTTCTTGAGGGTTTACAAATAAAAGATAAGAATCTTTACCATTCACTAAAGTATAGTTTAATTCATCAATCCCTTTTTCAATGCCATAGCCTTGTGGGATATATAATTCAATTTGGCCAATCATTTTATTCGGTTCATTCGGTTTACTTTCAAAGGTCGTTTTTGCATTTTCTAAGCCCACTGACGCTTGCTCTTCAACTGACTGATTACATCCAGAAACAAGTAACATGACAATACTTAAGATAAAAATATGAACCCATTTGCGATTCATTTTTAATTCCCTCACCTTCAAACTTTTTTTCTATCATAATTTTTCTTTTTATCAAATTGCAAATTTTGTGATTTCACTTCATATTTCTAGTCCGTTCATAAAATAAGATTTGTCCAATTAGAAGCTTCACAATGTGTTCAAACATCTCTTTGCGATCAATTAAACCATTTGTGAAAATTCCAATGGCTCCTGCATGTTGTCGTATATCTTTCTCATTAGTATAGACGTCCATAACCGGACCAAGTTCCTTACCACTGCGTAATTCAATGGCAATTTTTTCAGGTAGAGCAAATTGTGCCCCTGCGCTTGAAAGGATTGTCCCGTCTTTTAACGCGACCGCTCCCCAATTACAGCAATACATTACGCCATCAATTTCTTCTACACCGCCTTCTAAGCCAAAACCGATGTCTGCCTGTGTTGCAATCAATGCATTGCGCGCACGATTAATTGCACCTAGTCTCGTCTCTTCATTTGAAAAGGGTTGTACAGATACTTCTGAAGCGACGTCTACATGCTCGAATTGAACATCCGAAAAATACTCCGAAACGATTGCTTCTACTGCACCAACTTTCGCCTGATTTTTTGTACCAATTGCGATTTTCATCATTTCATCTCCGTTAATTTTGACAATATATTTTCATTTATCTACCCCAAAAAAATACAAGAATGTGAGTACACCACATTCTTGTATTATAATGCATATGCTAATTTTTTTATACGTTCGCTTTAATTGACTCGATTGTAGAACGGTCTGCAGACTTGATCAGCTTCACTAATAATTCTTTTGCCGCGGCGTAGTCATCCACATGAATAATAGATGCGGAAGTATGAATATAGCGTGAACAAATTCCAATAACTGCTGATGGAATCCCGTCATTTTGTGTATGTACACGACCGGCATCGGTTCCACCTGGAGAAACGAAATATTGATACGGAATATTATTCGATTCCGCTGTATCTAGTACAAATTCACGCATGCCACGATGTGTGACCATTGAACGATCGAAAATACGTAATAACGGACCTTTTCCTAATTGACCAAATTGATTTTTATCACCAGATATATCATTTGCTGGTGAAGCGTCAAGCGCAAAAAATAGATCAGGCTGAATCATATTGGCAGATACTGCCGCGCCACGTAATCCGACTTCTTCCATTACGTTTGCACCTGAATAAATATGACTCTTCACTTCTTGCCCATGTAATTCTTTTAATAATTCTATCGCTAAGCCGCATCCATAACGGTTATCCCACGCTTTTGCCATAATTTTTTTCGGATTGGCCATTGGTGTAAATGGACAAATTGGGATGATGGATTGCCCCGCACGTACACCCATATTATGCGCATCCTCTTTCGAATCAGCACCGATATCAATTAACATATTTTTAATTTCCATTGGCTTTGCACGCTCTGCATCTGTTAATAAATGCGGAGGAATGGAAGCAATGACCCCTGGAATTTCACGGTCTTTAGTATAAACAGTGACGCGCTGTGCCAGCATTACTTGGTTCCACCAGCCACCTAGTGTTTGAAAACGTACCATCCCATTATCCGTAATAGAAGTGACCATGAATCCGACTTCATCCATATGACCTGCAACTAAAATTTTTGGGGCATTTTCATCTTGTGCTTTACGAACGCCAAAAATCCCACCTAATTGATCTTGAATAATCTCATCTGCGTATGGCGTCAGTTGCTCACGCATAAACTGACGAACTGCTCGTTCATTTCCTGGAGCACCAGGTAATTCTGTTAACGTTTTAAACATCGTAAGTGTATCTTGATTCACTGTAAACACCTCGTAAAATTTGAATTTTTCTCATTATATCATAAATTAAAAGTTTATTTCGTAATTCGAACCTTCTATATTTTTTGTACACCGAAATAACAGTATGTTAAAGTGATAGTAGTTCATTATTTGAGGGGGTTATTTGTATGAAAATGAAAGATTTTGCACTTGGCGTTGTTACCGGTTTAGCAGCGGCTATCATCATTAAGGAAATGAGTGAACGCGTTTCACCTTACCAATCACCAAATAACATTTTAACGACAATTAAAGACGAATTTAAAAAACAAGCACCAATTGATGGCTCTTGGATTTATATGAAAACTGAGCAATTTAACAATGGCTTTACAGAGACACCTGTTTATCGCGGCGGTATTTCTCGCATGATGGACGGCGAAATGGAAAACTTCGAATTCGCAGCCGATGCTCGTTCAGGCGCTGTGGTTGAATTAAAGCAAGTTTAACGTAACACTCAAAAAATATATCTCGAAATTCAAAATGCCTATCTGACTTAGATCAGTAGGCATTTTTATTTTCGCCCAAAATAAAATATATTAGTCAGTTTGACAAATTTATTTGTCAAATTGTTTGTTTTAGTTTACATTGTTTTTAGGAGGTGAAACGATGAGAACAAGAATTAAAGAATTACGTGCACGTGATCAGTTAAACCAAACTGAATTGGCAAAACGCGCAAAAGTTTCAAGGCAGACGATTAGCTTAATTGAACGAGAAGAACTCGTTCCATCGTTAATCATTGCAGTTCGTATTTCCAAAATATTTAATGAACCAATTGATAACATTTTTATTTTCGAGGAGGATGATTTGTAATGAAAGTATTAAAGCAATTAGGTATTGGCGCACTAATCGGTGGTTTTTTTGGATACGTTCTTGTAGGTGGTTCCTTTACACTGCCGACTTATGACATTTCAACAGAATTGATGGGCATTTTCACAATCATCGCTTTCTTTTTATGTATTTTTAGTTTATCTGGCTTAACTGCAATTAAAAAGAAAGCTGCACAAACACTTTCTGGAGAAGAGGAAGATTTACGTGATGAATGGAGTTACAAAAAATATAGCGATGTATCTTTAGCAAGTACTACTGCTCTCGTTTTAAGCATTGCGACAGTTTGCATTGGGATCATTACAGAAGCATCGATTCCACTTGTAATTTTTTCCCTAGTATCTACTATCTTTAGTGTAATTGTTGCTCTTATGCCGAGCAAATACATGCGCTATGTTTATCCAGACCGTAATCTTCCAAATCCAAATGATAAAAATTATATGGCCAAACTTTTAGAAGCCTCTGATGAAGGTGAGCGTCACATTATGCTAAATGGCCTTTATTCTGTGTATAATTTAACTTCTCTATTACTTATACTTGCCATCGTTTTATTTATGTTTTATTCAGTTGCAACTGGAGAGTCACAATTATTCTCTATTTTAGTCATTTCACTTATTTTGATCAGTATTAATACACATTATATATTTAAAATTCGTAGTAAGTAATCACTTAAATACACAACAAAAAAATGTAGAAACGCTTCCTAACAAAACGTTTCTACATTTCTTATATTATTTAAACTGAATCATTGCCTCGTTCGTTCGCTTCAAGCTATCCACAATATTTTTCCCGCTCGCATCCCACTGAATCATGCGGAAGTATGCATCATGGTAAAAAATAAAACGATAGCCATTTTCTAGCGCTTCTTTTAATAATTTTTCCTTTGCATATACACTCGTCATCGGATAATCATCATAAGCAAGCACCCATAAAGGATTTTGATGGGCATGTGTCGGCATAATATCGGCCATATGTAATGCCACTTCACCATTTTGCTCGATACGAATAATGGCATGTCCATCACTATGTCCACCTGTATGAATCATTTTTAAACCAGGTGCTACTTCTAGCTCCCCTACAAATGTCTTCACTAAATGCTGCACAGGCTCCCAGTTTTCTTTCCAATACGTGTTTTTTGAACGGATATTTGGATTGCGCATTTCATCCCATTCCGTTTGCGTCGTGTAAATGACCGCATTCGGAAACACAGGAACTAATGTATCGCCTTCCCATTTCGTTAAACCACCTGCATGATCGAAATGTAAGTGCGTCATTAAAATCACATCAATTTGCTCTGGCTTTATGTCGAGTTGTGCCAAGCTTTTTTCGATTGTTGATTCCTCTGAAACACCGAAGTTACGCAATTGCTTTTCATTTAACTTCCCTGCTCCTACACCCGTATCAATTAAATAATTTTTGCCTTCGTATTGAATTAAAATCGGTTCACAAGCTAATTCAATTTGATTTAAATCATTCACTGGATATTTGCGAGACCATAATGCTCTTGGCACTACCCCAAACATCGCCCCGCCATCAAGTGCTGTAACACCACCGTTTAACCAAGTAAATGTCATGTTGTGAAATACGTAAGAATCCATCCATTTCTCCCCCTTAAAACAATTATTTATTCGATTTAAATTGGCATTCTAATCGATAAATTGGCTGACCTAGCGCAGAAAATTTCTGTTCATACTCAGTCATCACATTGTCTTCAGGCATATTGACATGTAAATCTAATGACACAAATTTTAATGCCATGCCATATTCATTCATACTTACTAATGAATATTCAAAAAGACCACGGTTATCCGTTTTAAAGTGAATTTCACCATTATCAATCAAAACATTTTCATATAATTTCAGGAAGCCCTCATGCGTTAAACGACGCTTTGCATGGCGTATTTTTGGCCAAGGATCCGAGAAATTTAAGTAAACACGACTTACATCGCCTTTTGCAAAAAACTCTTCTAATTTCGCACCATTTACTTTTAATAAGCGTAAATTGGCTGGCTTTTCGGCCTCAATCGTTTTTTCTAATGCGCACACTAGTACACTATCGAATAATTCGATACCGATATAGTTAATATCCGGATTTTGCAAAGCCATTCCTATAACAAATTGACCTTTTCCTGTTCCTACTTCAATATGAACAGGATTGTCATTGCCGAATACTTCACTCCACTTTGTTTTATGTGCTTCTGGGTTTGGAATAACCACATCTGTATGTGCATCGATAAATTCTACTGCCCATGGTTTATGTCTTAATCTCACTAATAAATCCTCATTTCTATGTTGTACATTGCCCATATTATAGCGTAAATTGAACCATTCCGCTTTAATATTTACTTTTTTTTGCTAACTTCCATGCTTTTTCTTTTACGACAAACTCGATTGTATTGTGTCCGTGCGGTAAAACTTGAGTTTCTCCATCTGCATGTCCTAAAATTGCCGCATCGGATTTTAAAGTGACCCCATTGCTACTAAATTGGTGAACTTCCTTAAATTTCGTATGCCTTGCAAAGTAAACTGTCATGAAAACAAACAATAATTTCCACTTTGACAACTCTGATACGACGGTCACCTCAAGTATTCCGTCAGACGTATCGGATGTTGGGGATAAATTCATTCCCCCACCGAAAAATTTTTGATTGCTTACGGTCACAAACCAAACATCTTTAAACCTTTTTTCATGTCCGTTATGCAGTACCCTTAATTGAAAAGGTTTAAATGTAAATAACGCATAAATAACAAAAAATGCGTAGCTTATCTTCCCTAGCTTTATCCGATTTAACCATTTTTTCAGTTGGGATTCATTCGTTAGTTTGCCTACAAGTGCATCAAAACCAATGCCAAAATTATTGACAAAAATTTTCGTATGCTCGTTAAAATGCGCCACACCGTAATCATGAGCCGTCACATCTCGTGTTTCAATAAATCGCTCAATTTGCTCAGGCGATTCAAATATTTCATAACCACGGGCAAAGTCATTTCCCGAACCGGCTGCAATGACACCAATAATAATCTGTTCGTACATCCCCGCTCCATTTACTAATTCATGGATTGTTCCATCTCCACCAACAGCAATTAAGCACACGCTCTCTTGGTCCATTGTCGCTTGTGCAAGTTTTCTCGCAATCTCACTTGTATGTCCAGAGTAGCTTGTAAAGTGGAGTTCATATGGTACTGTTAATTGCTTCTCAAACCGTTGCCAAACTTCTTTTCCCTTTCCCCCGCCTGCAAATGCATTCACAATAAAGTGTAGTTGCAAATTTACTCCGCTTCCTTATCCGTGTTCCAAATATCACGGTTGAAAGATGTCGTTTGAACTGTTTTTAAAATCGTTTCTGCCGCACGAATTTGCATATGCTTCATTGGGGACACTGATTTTTGTAGGTGTTGCATCCATTCAGGGAAATTTCGTTTATCAACAAGTTGTATACCATACATTTTACCCGGATAATCAATAAAACCATTTCGCGTTAATAATACTTTTCGAATCGGAAGGTCAATCCCATTTTGCATAAATAATTGCTCGACGACTTTTTCCATGCGACTTAACTGGATGATTGGGTTTAATACTTTTTTATCGACTTTCCCGACCTTTTTCACCCAAAAACGTTCGCTCGTTCCTACATATACCGCTTGATCTTCTTGCTCTAATAATGTCACACATATACATTCGGTTGGTGTCATAATCATAATATCTAATTCAATCGGTGCCTTTTTGATACGTAAAATTGGAAAATAAAACAGCAGATATGTGTCAGGCAACGTTTGGAGCATCGCGCGCAACAAAGTATCTCGCATAAATTTCGGATCCACATACGATTTTTCACGTAATGTTGAACTTGCCCACTTCATTTGAAAGTGGAAAAATTGGTCAATAAACATGCGCTTTAATTCTTCGATTGTATTCGGTGCATAAACAATATTTGGTTCAAACAATAATGTTGAGCTTTCCTCGGGAATCTCATCTTCATTTAATAATAATTCATTTGAAACTTCTATATTTTCAGTATCTTCTTCGTCCTCTTTCACCTTATTGAATGTAAAAAACTTTTGGAAAATGGAAGATTTTTTCGGTTCTTCTACTTCCGTTTCCAAGTCTTGCTCCCAGCGCTCAATCGTTTCGCCTGATTGCCACTGGTATTTTACACGTCCCCATTGGTTTTGCTTTAAGCGAATAAATTGCGTCGGATAACGAGCCAAGTCTTTTTCATAGCGTGAAATATAGTCTTGAAGTTTTACTAACTGAGCCATAATGATCTACTCCCTATTTGAATCTAGTTGTCATTATTTCATATTTTACAGGTTATTGACCAAAAAAAATAGGGAATTGCTAAATTGCAACTCCCTACTTGTGAATTTAATGCTTATGCACGAATGCCTTTTGGAATTTTTGTATCAAATTGTACTTGTAGTTTGCGTGTCCAGTCACCTGGTTTTCCGCCACCAAACACTGTGCCGTCAACTTCGACAATCGGTGTTACTTCTGAAGTTGTTGATGAAACTATTACTTCATCCATTGCAAGAAGCTGAGCTTTTGTCATCGCTTCTTCCTTCACTGGTAAACCAATTTCAGCCGCACATTTAATGATTACTTGACGTGTAATACCGTTTAAGATGAAATTATCAGCTGGGTGTGTATATAAAACACCATCTTTAATTCCGTAAATATTAGAAGAAGAACCCTCTGTAACTGTTTCTCCACGATGTAAAATCGCTTCGTAGCAACCTTTTTCTTGTGCTTCTTGTTTAGCAAGAACCGCGCCAAGTAAGTTTAATGATTTAATGTCGCAACGTAACCAACGAACATCTTCCACAAATGTTGCCTTCACACCGTTTTCAAAGTTCGCAACCGGACGTGGATTTTCCTTCGTATTACCTGTTAATACTGGCTTCACTTCATCACCAGGGAAAACATGGTTACGAGCACCTGCACCACGTGTAATTTGGAAATAAACATGTCCTGTTTCAACTTTATTTTTCTCCACTAACTGATGCAATAATTGATGTAACTTATCTTTTGTATAAGGAATCGTCATGCGAATTTTTTCAGCGCTCACATAAAAACGATCGACATGCTCTTCCGCTGTAAATAATTCACCGTTATATACTTTTACTACTTCGTAAACACCATCGCCAAATTGATAGCCACGGTCTTCCTTATTAACTACTACTTCTTCATCTTTAACGATTTGATCATTCCATAAGCTGTAACTCATTTTCATCATCCTTTATTCTTTATTTACTTGCTAATTTCACGATTGCTTCTGCATAAATAGCAGCCGCTTTTACTAAGTTTTCTATGACAACAAACTCATCGGCTTGATGCGCCACGTCAGGCTCGCCAGGAAACAGCATGCCAAAAGCAACACCTTTTTTCATAACGCGGGCATACGTTCCACCACCAGTTGATAGCGGCTTCGAGAAATCCCCACTATACTTTTGGTACACTTCCAGCAGCGTTTGAACGAACTCATCCTCTTCACTTACATAGTGTGGCTTAGAATTCCCTACTACATCTAATGTAAAAGCCTGATCTTGTATCATTTGTTGTGCAGATGTCATTTTTTGTTCAAAAGGATATGAGACAGAATAACGCATGCTCACTTCAACAAAACCACCATTTTCATCGTATTTCACAATGCCTGGATTCAACGTAGTAGGACCCGACATCGCATCTTCAAAGTTTAATTGAAGCATCGAGCCGTTATGATCTCCATCAAAAAGTTGAACAATAAACTTTATAAATTCGGCATCTTGTCCTTCGACTAAAATAGCTTGTAAAAATTTTGCTAAATAAACTGCAGCATTGCGTCCTTTTTCTGGCTCCATTGCATGTGCAGATTTTCCTTTAATCGTTATTATAGCCCCTTCATCCGACTCAATGAAAGACCCATCTAAACGTTTATCTGCTAAAAATAACTCAAAATTCGCTTTTGTATCCTTTTGTACCGTTTTTAATGTTGCAATGGCTTGCTCTGGAACCATATTTATACGTTTTCCAGCTTCAAATGTAAGGAGCTGTTCCTGTCCCGTTTTTCCAGCTTTTAAACTAAACATAAGGTGTGCAATTCCTTTTTCAGCATTAATTAACGGAAAATCAGCATCCGGTGCAAAACCAACTGTTGGCATCTCTTCTTGTTCAAAATAACGATCTACACAACGGAAGCCGCTTTCTTCATCAGTCCCAATAATCATACGAACACGCTTCGTTAATTGGATACCTTCATCTTGAATCATTTTCATCGCAAGCCATGCCGCCATCGTTGGCCCTTTATCATCGATTGCACCACGACCAAAAAGCTTTCCACCCTCAACTTGTCCGGCAAAAGGAGGATATGTCCAAGTAGCTGAATCTCCTACTGGTACAACATCTACATGACAAAGGACACCGATTAACTCATCTCCCTCGCCCATTTCGATATGCCCAGACATATGGTCGATATCTTTTGTTTTCATGCCTTGCTGCTGCCCTTTAGCAAGCATAAAATCAAGCGCAGCACGAGGACCAGGACCAAATGGTATTTCTTTAGATGCATGCTGTTCATCTAATATACTTTCGATTTGAATTAGTTGTTGTAATTCCTTTACGAGTTCTTCCTGTCTCGATTCGGCAATTTTTAGCCAGTTCATCAAAGCACTCCTTCACTTCATTATGTATTGAACAATTATTTCATATTTCTCACTTATCATACTACTTAAAACTATAATGAGTCCATTTCTGTGTTGTAAATGACCCATTCCATCTAACTCGATGAAACTAGCCGAATTTAGCCGTAAACTAGCCCATTTTCAAGCATAACTAGCCAAAACATATCGGAAATTAGCCAAATTATCGCATTAAATAGCCAATTCCGTTCTCCCCGATATTTTTTTCAGATAAATACTTCATAAAAAAAGAAGCACCCATTTTTAGAATGCTTCGCTCGAATAACTAGCCAATATGAATATCAGTTAAAACAATAACATTCGGATGGTTTTGTAAACTAGTTGCAGGTATTTGTTCTGTTTGTGTCCCACTACTTAAAGCTTCGAGTGCTGCCCGTTTTTTTTCTCCAAGCGCGATAACTAAAATCTTTTTTGCACGTAAAATCGAGTGAATTCCCATCGTAATTGCATAGCTCGGCACTTCATCAATCGAATTAAAAAAGCGTGCATTTGCCTCACGTGTCGACTTTTGCAACTGGACAATATGGGTTTCACTCGTAAATGCAGTGCCGGGTTCGTTAAAGCCAATATGTCCATTTTCACCTAAACCTAACAACTGAAAATCTTGTCTTTTCCCCTTTAATAACGCTTCATAACGCTGTGCCTCTGCTTGGCTATTTTGCGTTTGCCCATCTGGTAA
Source organism: Solibacillus cecembensis (assembly GCF_050272495.1). Taxonomy (NCBI): domain Bacteria; kingdom Bacillati; phylum Bacillota; class Bacilli; order Caryophanales; family Caryophanaceae; genus Solibacillus; species Solibacillus cecembensis. Next base: position 145,197 of record NZ_JBNNMF010000005.1, read on the forward strand.
AAATGAGTGTTTAAATGGTTTACTATGAAATAATTGCTCATCCATATAGCGATGATAGCTTTCAGGATGTTCTTTTGCCAAACCAACATATTCATCTAAATTAAAACTTGTACATTGCGTAAAATCAATATCACTTTCACGAATTTGTTCATATAAAGGTAACATTGTGCCACCCGTCGCCAATCCAAATACTTTAGCACCATCTTTTAATTGTTCGGCAATGATTTCTACTGCACGTGCATACAGCTGACCATGATCCTCTATAACTTCTATTTGATTCACCATTCCCTTGCCCCCTTTATCATCATTCAAATAAAAGGATAGAGCAAAATAGATTGCCCCACCCCTTTTTCATACTGTTATTTGACGAAACTAAACGATTGCCACGGCTTAATATGTTGGAGTAAAAATTTCTCTTCCTCTACAATTGTTCCGACAATGTTTGTTGACCCTTCATTCGGCATTTCTTTTAGGACAATTTGCAGTTCCCCTTTATACCGAATATCTTCATTGTTATCAATCGTTACATCACCGAATCGTAACGGTTCAACATTATGTGCCGGAAAGTCTTCCTGTTTAAATTTCACGCGTGATTGTGTACTGCGAATCATATATTCTGACACATCCCCACGATTAAAATGAAATTCATCAAACACGATTGTTTCCTCGACATTTGTGATAGCTGCTACAGGTTGGACTTGCAGCTCTAATTTTTGACGATTTAATTTACCAAGCGCTTGCAACTCCTGTTCGGAGGCAAACATATTGCCAATAATTAAATCATCTATTAAACCAGTATTCCACAAATCCTTTGCCTGTACAGTAATCGGTAAATTGCGATGTTCTTCTAATGTCGGTAGCCCGTGCGGCGTTTCTTCCCAAGGTCCAAACTTTCCATTTTGTGAACTAATCATTGCTGCTGTACGAATATTTTGCGCTTTAAATAGTTGGGATGTTGCCAAAAAATGTTGTCGTGAAAGGGCTGTATATTTTCTTGGATAAAAATTATGACAGCCGATTACATTATCACGATTTGCTTCATAAGACAAAATCGTTTCAACATATTTTGTACCATTGCTCATATTTAACTCTACTTTTATATTGCTAGCATCAAGAGACATAAACGCCTCTTCCTGCCCACTAAACCCCATATCCAGACGCAAAGCAGATACATGAAATTGCTCTTTAAAATAGCCAATATCGCGGTACGTTTTGCCTAATTCTTGAAACACGGATGGCGCAATATCTGCGGAAATATCAAAGCCTAAACTTTTTGCAAATGCATTGACTTTTTGTAGCTTGTTCCGTTCTGGTTCGTTCGTTAATGACATTAAGCAAGTAAACATGCGATCAAAACCATTACTATGCGCAAGTTGTATATAGGTTTGCAGCTCTTCTACTGTGCTATGCTGTGGATAAACAGCGATTCCAAGCCTTCTCATTGCAGTCCCTCCATACACTAGTTCATATTTTTCTCATTATTTTTCGCCATACGATTCGCCATTGCAATAAATGGTAAATAAATTAATACAGAAATAACTAGTAGTACAAGACTTAATACTGCGCCACTCCAATGTTGTGTTACTAAGAAGCCGTTTAAAACTGGTGGTATCGTCCAAGGAATAGAGGCAATCGCTGCAGGTACAAGCCCCATTTTTGTAGCGAAATAAGCGATCGATACATTGACCATCGGCGTTAAAATAAACGGAATGAATAAAATTGGATTTAATACAATCGGAAGACCGAATAATAGCGGTTCATTAATGTTAAAGAGACCCGGCCCTGCTGAAAGTTTTCCGACGGTACTATATTGTTTATTCTTTCTAGCAAATATGAATATTGCGATAATTAATGCAATTGTTGTTCCTGAACCGCCCATATTAACAAAAGCATCAAAGAATGGTTTGTTAATAATATACGGTGCTGTTTCTCCCGCTTGTAGTGCTGCTACGTTCTGAGCAATCGCGTCTGCGTTAATCGTTTGCATGAACGGTTCAATAATATTGGCACCGTGCACACCTAATGTCCATAAAAATGCTGGAATAAATGCGATGATTAATCCTGCTGTCCAAGTATTTGTTAAGCCCATGAACGGCTCTTGTACTGCCGAATAAAACGAACCAATAATATCAGGTATTTCCAATCCTACTGAAATAACTGTTCGGACGAGGGCAAAAATACTGATTGTAATAAGTACTGGAAATAACGCCGCAAATGATTTTGATACGGCTGGTGGTACTCCATCTGGCATTTTAATTATTAGTTTACTACTTCCAGATAATCGACAAAATATCTCAGCAGAGAGTAATGAAACAATAATGGCAATAAATATTCCACCTGTACCAGTTGTTAACCCTGTTAAACCACCATCACCAAATGTACCAAATGTCATATAAGCCGCGAGTCCCATCACCCCTGCAGATAGACCATCTTTATTATACCCTTTTGCTAAATTATAGGCGATTGTAAATGCGAGTAAAATGGACAGCATCGCGAAGGTTGCATTCCATATATTTCCGCCCCACTGCGTCCAATTTCCTTCACCAAAAATGGCATTCATCGTATTTTGATAAAATTTGATTGGTAAATTATTAACTAATACTGCAAGTGACCCCGCAATCGTCAGTGGCATAATGGCGATAAAGCCATCACGAATCGCAATTAAATGACGCTGATTTCCAATTCTTGCTGCTACGGGTACAAATTTTTCTTCTAAAAATTTGAACATAACAACTACCCCTTTGTTTTTATAAGATTCATCTAAATTTAGATGGTAATTCCTTCAAAACGTTCATAAAGGTCAATCATTTCAATTGCCAAATCTCTAAATGTAATCGCGTTCATCAAATGATCTTGTGCATGAATCAGCAGCATCGTTAGTTCTACTTTTTCCCCACTTGCTTCTTTTGTCAGTAGTCCTGTTTGTGAATGATGTGCCTCGATTAATGATTGATTCGCTAATTCAACTTTTGCCTTTGCCTCGCTTAATTTCCCTGCTTTTGCAAGTTGCAACGCCTCCATACATTCACTTTTCGTATTTCCACTATGAATGATTAACCCCATCACTGCATGTAACATTTCATTTTGCTCCACCGTCAAAACCCCTTATCCAATTAGCTGTAATGCGTGATTTAATACTTTATCACCGTTCATCATGCCGTAATCGACCATCGCAATTGTATCAATCGGAATATTGTAATCCTTGTATTTCGCTTCAAACGTAGATTTTAAATAACGAACTTGTGGACCTAGCAATAAAACATGCACATTCTCACTTGCTAAAACTTTATCTACTTCATTTTCAGCTACGGCAAAAATATGCGCTTCCACATTGGTCTCTTGTGCTACTTTTTGCATTTTTGAAACAAGTAAACTAGTACTCATTCCCGCTACACAAACTAACATAATATTTTTCATTTAACACACCCCTGTTCTAATTATTTCCTTCTGATTTCAGAAATTGAAATCGCTTTCTTAAAAAGAGAATAGCATCTGTCGGTCTAGACCACAACATAATTTTTACATAACTTCTATCAATTACCACTCACTCAAATATGCGGTATATAGCGCTAATCCAATGGCAATAACCTTCACGAAAAACTGGTATAGTCCAGAAAAAACTTCAAAAAAATTTGAGTTTTCAGAAATATTCGTAAAATGTAGGTGTTTGAGATGGAATTGCCTTTTCCCACTGACTAATAATTTCATCTGTACACGAATCATTTGTTAAATATACTAAACGTTCCATCGTAATATACCCAACTAACAATGCAGACAAGTGATTAATTGATAGCTTCAATATATGCGCCTTATGCACATTTTCTTCATTCACTTTTGAAATTTTCCCACTTTTATTTATTTCATAAAGTGCCTCATTCCACTCACAAAATGGATCGGTAATTTGCACATATAAATTTGCTTCAAGCGCTCGCCAATTGTATTGCTGCAAAAACTTTTCCACATCTACAATTCGAATCATTACATCACGCGTGAGTTCACGCTTATACTGTGGTTCTTGGAATAGAAAACCCATCTGCTCCTCAAGTGAGGTAACCCCACATATTTTTTCTACACTTGCTGCATGTGCGGTCATAAAACGCCATAAAGCTTTATGTGCAGAATAGTTTTTCACAATAAAATCTTGTACTTCGAAAGTTAATTGATGAATCGTATAGCGAATATAACCGACCACTTCATGCTGTTCGTAAAAAACAGCAAAATGGCTCGTTGGTTGACGTCGTTCGATTCGCTTCCACCAAGCTATATCACGTAACATCGCTCCATTTTTCTTCGCGCACATTGCATTATGAAACTGTTGTACATCGTTAAAAAGCTGTGTGTCGATTACTGAAAAGCTAAAACGTTTGACGTCATCTCGTTGCTTACCAAAGTCAGGAAATGCGGGAAGAGGTACTGTGTAGTGAACTTTATCAACAAAAAGTTCCCAGCCAAAATAGCGATAAAATGAGACAGAAAATGGTGCCAACACGGATATGAGCTGCCCTTGCTCGCGCATACTTTCTAATGCTTTTTGCATTAATTGTTTCATTACACCCTTATTTCGATGCTCTGGATACGTTGCAACAAAACCAACGCCCCCCATTGGCATATTCACGCCATGGACAGTCATATTTAACGGCAATACTAATAATTGCCCGATAATTTCATTCTGTTCGTATGCGCCAAGTGTTGTACTGTTGGCCACCCAATATTGAAAATCCTCTTTTTTGTCGCCTTCATAAATACTCGGGAAGCTATAATCACGTAAACGATAAATTTGATCATAATCAGAAGGTGGTACTTTTTTGATTTCTAACATGATTCATCTCCTTTCATTCATAACTAAAATTATTTTAATATATCTTTCACTGCCAGTTCTACTTGCTGTGCAGTGGATAGTTGTAGTAAATTTTGGATATGTGGAACGAGCTGCTCTTTACTTAAAGTTGCAAGCTGGCTACGAACATTTAAAATCGATGAAGCGCTCATTGAAAATTCGTCTAACCCAAGTGCGAGTAATATTGGTACTGCAATAGAATCCCCTGCCATTTCACCGCACATCCCTACCCATTTTCCTTGTGCATGCCCAGCATCAATAATCATTTTTATTAAACGCAAAATGGCTGGGTGATAAGGTTGGTATAAGTACGATACATTTTCATTCATGCGGTCCACAGCAAGCGTATATTGAATTAAATCATTTGTGCCAATCGACAAAAAATCCGCTTCTTTCGCAAATAAATCCGCAATCATCGCAGCTGATGGAATTTCTATCATCAGACCGATTTCGATTTCTTCTGAAACTGAAATCCCCTCTACTAGCAGCTTTTCTTTTTCTTCAAATAATATTTCCTTAGCTATACGAAACTCTTCCAATGTCGCGATCATTGGAAACATAATTTTTAAATTGCCGTAAACACTCGCACGCAGCAAAGCTCGTAATTGAACACGAAATAGTTCTTGGCGATCCAAGCAAAGACGAATAGCACGGTAGCCTAAAAAGGGATTCATCTCCTGTGGTAAATTTAAATAAGGTAAGTTTTTATCCCCGCCAATATCTAGTGTACGAACGACGACAGGCTTGCCATTTAATGCTTGAAGCACTTCTTTATATGCTGTAAATTGCTCTTCTTCACTCGGCAAATCGAGTCGGTCCATATAGAGAAATTCCGTTCTAAAAAGACCTACCCCCTCGCCACCAACAGCTAAGACAGACGCAACATCTTCCGGCTTACCAATATTCCCTGCAAGCTCCACAAAATAGCCATCCTTTGATACACTTTGTAATTCACTATATTTCGCCAACTGTTGCTGGAATTGCTTGTTTTCTTCTTCAACCTTTTTGTATTGGACAATTTGCTCATGGTTCGGTTGAATAAAAATTTCTCCAGTTGCACCATCCATAATTAAATCTTCTCCATGTTTAATATCCATTGTCGCACTTTTCGCACCAACGATTGCCGGAATGCCCATCGTTCTTGCTAAAATAGCTGTGTGCGAAGTTTTCCCACCGATGTCCGTGATAAACCCTTTTACAAAAGTCGGATCCAATTGCGTTGTCATCGACGGCGTTAAATCCTTTGCTACAATAATAACCGCTTCCTTAATACGACTATAATCAGGCAACTCCACACCTAAAAGATGGGCCATAACTCGCTTGGACACATCTCGAATATCCTCAGCACGTTCCTTCATATAATCATTATCCATACCTTCAAACATTTGAATGAAAAATTGCGCTGTTTCATCCAAAGCATGCTCAGCATTCATGCCACTTTGAATTTTTTGCGCTACCCCAACAAATAGTTCTGGATCTTGTAAAACGAGCAAATGCGCGCCAAAAATAGCCCCTTTATCTTCCCCATATTTTTTCGTTGCCGCCGCTTGAATGTGTTCAATTTCATTTTGTGTATGCTCAATCGCTGCATTTAACCGCAAAATTTCTGCATCATCATTTTGAATCATGATTTTAGAATAGGATAAGTCAGGCTCAACTAAACAGTAGGCTTTGGCAATAGCAGCTCCGTCAGAAACAGGAATTCCTTTCAATGCTAGCATTCTTCTCCAATTCCTTTCGACACAATGACATCACCAATCACTTGCAATGCCTCCGCTTCATCGCTCCCCTGCGCTGAAATAACGATCGTACTTCCTGGAGAAACCCCTTGTGCCATCACACCCATTATTGATTTTAAGTTTGCTTTCTTCTCTTTAAAATCCAATGTAATATCAGCTAAAAATGGTGTAGCTGCTGTTACAAGTAGTGCAGCTGGTCGTGCATGTAGTCCTTCAGGCGCAGTAATTTTAAACTTTTTTTCCATTTTTCATTCCCCCATTTATTGAATTTGATACGCAAATTTTTCATCGATTCATCTTTTAATCTCACTTATAAATTTATAGCTATCTGCACGATACGTACTTTCTACTACTTCAAATGGAAAGCCGTCACTTAAATAACTAATCCGCTTAATATTTAGAACAGCAGAAGTTGGACTTAGTTTTAAATGTTTACTTTCATCTTTTGTCACAAGGGAAGCTTCTATTTGCTGTACGGCATTTCCAATTTTTTGTTGGAACTTCCCTTCAATCAGCGCATATAAAGAACCCAATATTTTTTGTTCATCCAAATCGGGCATAAGTCTGACAGGTATATACGTGTGCTCGATGCCCATTGGCTTATTATCAGCATTTCGAATACGGACAATGTAAAATACCTCTACGCCAGGCTCTAAAAATAAATCATTGGCTATATCCAGAGTAGGGATTATTTTTTCAAATCGTAATACTTTACTGCTCGGTTTCATACCTCGTGCTATCATATCTTCCGAAAAGCTACGAAGTCCTGTCATTGGTTGCTCTAATTTAGGGTTAGCTACATACGTTCCTCGCCCTTTTTCACGATATAATTGACCGCTATTCACTAGATTCGTAATAGCTTGCCTAACTGTCATTCGGCTGACATCAAATTGAATCGAAAGCTCTCGTTCAGAAGGAATGCTTTCTCCAATTTTATAAACCTTTGCATAAATGCTTCGCTTTAAATGTTCTTCTATTTGACTATAAATCGGGATTCGTGAATTTTTATCAATTTTTGTATGCATCTTTAATACCTCTCAAATTCAGGATTTTTCATAAACAACCTGAGCATGACGAATTGTTTTGTGCACGGTTAAATTACTATCTATTAGGACAAAATCAGCGTCATAGCCAACAGCAATGCGTCCTTTTGTGGTAGCTTGTAATTGCCTAGCGACATTTGTCGAGGTCATAGCAACAATCTCTTCTAAACTACAATTCGTAACCGCTTTCATATTTTTCACAGCTTGCTCCATCGTGAGTACACTGCCAGCGAGTGCGCCATCTTCTAACCGCGCACCACCTTCTTCAACGTGCACCGTTTGCCCGCCTAAATCATATTCACCATAAGGCAATCCCTTCGCTCTCATAGCATCTGTTATTAAAATGATTTGCTTAGCCCCTTTTACTTTATAAACTAAGTTCACCGCTTTTGGATGACTATGAATAAAATCGACAATCAATTCAACGAACACATCATCCTCCTGCAATGCTGCACCAACTACACCTGGTTCACGATGATGGAATGGGCGCATTTGATTAAACAAATGGGTTGCTTGTGTGACACCTGCTTCAACAGCTGTTTGTACTTCATCCATTGTGGCATCTGTATGTCCCATAGAGGCAATAATATTTAGATTACGCAGCTGCTTTACAAACGCTAATCCATCTTCTAATTCTGGTGCGATCGTCATAATTTTTATGAAGCCACCACTTAACTCATGCCAGCGCTCAAGAAGTGAAATAGACGGCGGTTGCATAAACTCAACCGGTTGAGCTCCTGCGCGCTTCACTGATAAAAAGGGCCCTTCAACATGAACACCTAAAAGCTCAGCACCTTCAAAATGATCGACATAATTTTTCACATTGACTAAAGTAGCCTCAATATTTTCGTTTGATTGGGTCATCGTCGTAGCCAAAAAACTTGTTACGCCTTCTTTTACTAAGTGATTCGCTATTCCTTCCAATGCTTGTTGCGTACTATCCATCACATCAAAACCATTTGCTCCATGAATATGACTATCAATAAAACCTGGCAGTAAAAATAATGACTGCTGTTGACAATCAATTGTACGTGTCGCTTCTTTTTTTAAAGATTGACCTATTTCGATAATCTTGCCATTTTCAATAAAGATGTCGCATCGTTCTTGTCTTTCATCGCAATTAATAATTGTACTATTCGTAATGAGTAACGTGTCCATCAATGGTCCACCACCTTCGTTTATTACTACAACACATTTCGTTTGTCAAAATTCGGTATAGTTGTCTAGACCAATTATACACGATAATTGTTTAAATTTAAAATGTTTTTTATATCTTCTGAATATTAAATTTAAAATGGCAGGCATGAATTTCTAATTGTTGAATAAAATTAAAGTATATGAATTTTCGGTAAAAATATTAACAATTCGGTTTCAATTATGGAAATATACTTAATTTTTCGCTATAATGTTTGTGTCGGAACAATTACTCTGACCAAACTTTTAGAAAAGGGGCTGTCTAAGGCAATCAATTAAGTCCTCAGTGCACTCCGCACAAAAATTTGTCGTCCGCTAGTCTTATGCCATGAGAATTAAGATCGAGGGAGTGGTTTTTTTGAAACCAACTACTGACAGAATGCTTAATCGTATTAAAGACGTGTATATGTTTATCTTAAATAAAGGTGAAGTGACTACACAGGATTTGGTCGAAGAGTTCAACATCACTCCTCGCACCATTCAAAGGGATTTGAATGTGTTAGCCTTCAATGACTTGGTTGTAAGCCCAAGTCGGGGTAAATGGACAACGACGAAGAAAAAAGTGAAAATGACATCTTAGAATAGTAATAGCGGCTGATTCTTATTAACTTGATTCAGCTGAATTACCCTACTCCTATAAGTGGGGAATGAATGTTTAATAGACAATTCTATTCAGTTGGGGGCAAACCCCGCTGAATCAAGTTAAACCCCGGCGGATGTCACAGATTTTTTAAGGGAAGTTTTTCGAGTGAACTCGAAAAAAAATCTGGACGCAATTTCGCCGAGGCGTAATTGATGTGAAAAGGCATGAATTTGCCTCACATAATATGATAAGGTGTCGATCAGCTTCACAATGCAATAAATTTGATATAGTACGAACTATATCCTATGTTCCTCAAATTTTTGGGAAACTAAAAGAGAATGCCTTTTCGTCGGGGCATTCTCTTTTATCGCGCCTCTAAAATTTTTAGGCGTTATGCTGTATTAATGTTGATAATTCCTCTTCCGTTAATTCTCGGTAATCCCCTAATTCAAGCTCTGCGTCTAATTGCAGCGGCCCCATAGATATACGTTTTAAATACGTCACCTTTTTCCCTACCGCTTCAAACATGCGTTTCACCTGATGGAACTTTCCTTCTTGAATCATCAATTCTATTTCTGACTCCATGCCAGATGATAAAATTACCAGTTCTCCTGGTTTTGTTTCATAGCCATCATTCAGCGTCACACCATTTGCAAATGCTTCAATATCTGCCTCTGTCACAACGCCATCAATTTTTGCATAATACCATTTCGGTACATGCTTTTTCGGTGATAGTAAATTATGTGCGAGATTGCCATCATTCGTAATTAATAATAACCCTTCTGTATCCTTATCCAATCGCCCTACTGGAAACGGCTGGAAATTTTGTGCATACGGATCTAATAAATCAATAACCGTTTGATCCTGGCGATCCTCTGTTGCAGAAATAACGCCTGGTGGTTTATGCATCATAATGTAAATAAACTCTACATATTTTACACGTTCCCCCAAAACAGAGACATTTTGCTTAACAGGATCTACATGCATCGCTGAATCCTTCACAACGTCCCCATCAACTGTAACCGCCATTTGTTTTAATAAAACTTTTACTTCTTTGCGCGAACCATAGCCCATATTGGCCAATAATTTATCTAATCGCATACTTAATTGCCTCCTTAATTTTAGAAAACACACTCCATCACAACGAATGGAATGTGTTCGTTCATCTGTTTATTTAACTAATCTTAATTTACGTGCAATTTTTGTTATTTTATCACCGAGCAATGCTTGTGCTAAACCGAGCTTGTAAGAAATCACACCGTAAATCGTGCCCCCAACTCCAGCACAAATAACTGCATACATAAAGGCTAACACTTTCGAGTCTGCTGGTGAAATCCATGTTAATACAAAGTCGGTAATTAACACAGCAAGTATCATCACACCTGTTAAAATAAAGATTAATAAAATTCTTCGGATAATAATTTTCGCCTTATATTCCGTTACTTTACTAATGACCGCAATATTAATCGCGATTGTCACACCATAACCAATTGCCGTAGCTATGATGGCGCCATCAACCGACCACATTTTAATGAAAGATGTATTTAATATCGTTTTTGTAAATACCCCGAATAATAAGCTAAACACAACCCATTTTTGATATTCTACACCTTGTAAAATAGCTGCGGTCACGGTAAATAACGCGAACAATATCGCAAGTGGTGCATAATGACTTAATACTTGTGTACCCATTTCACTTTGTTCATAGAAGAAATGATATAAATCCTCTGCTAAAGCTGAAATACCTAAAGCAGCTGGTACAGTGATGAATAATAATACTTGGTACGTTTTATCCATTGCCGCGCGCACTTGAATGAGATCCTTTTGCGCATAAAACTTCGCAATCGTCGGGATAAGCGCCATCGAAAATCCAGTCGCTAACACAACTGGAATCATGACAATTTTTTGCGTTAATAAGTTTAACATCGTAAAATACGTATCCGTCAGCTTAGCAGATACACCACCAGCAATCATCGCACGGTTAAATGTTAACAAATCCACTAGTTGGAATAATGAGCTTCCAAGACCAACGAATACGATTGGAATCGCATACTTAAAAACTTCTTTATACATCGTCGAATATGGCAATTGATGTTCTTTCGGTGCAACAACTTGAACCGCCTTTATTTCAGGACGTAGCTTTTTCCAAAAATAAAATAATGTAGCAAGCCCTCCGACCGAACCGATAAACGCTGCAAATACCGAAACATTAACCGCTGTAACAGGATCTCCGCCAAGTACGTTCATGACGATGAATACCCCACCTAATAAAAAGACGATACGAGCAATTTGTTCAATTAATTGTGAAACCGAAGTCGGTAAAAAATGACCGTAGCCTTGTAAATAACCGCGCATTAAGCTCATAAACGGTACTAATATTAATGCATAGCTTACCCATTGAATCACATCTGCGACTTGCTCAACAGTAAACATTTGCTCCTTACTATCAATAACAATATTGGCAATCGGAGTTGCGAGCAAGTTCATAATAATAAAGGCAATTATCCCAGTAATAATCATGAGTAATGCACCCGTCTTGACTAAACGGCGTCCTGCATCATAATCCCCTAAAGCATTATATTTCGATACAAACTTCGACACCGCAATCGGTAAGCCCGATATCGCAATCGACAGCATAATATTATATGGAATATACGCATAATTATATAAACCAATATTTTCTTCCCCAACAATCGCGTAAAATGGAAAAATATAAACTAGTCCTAAAAGCTTGGATAAAAACAATCCAATCGTTAAAATTGCCGTTCCCTTCATTAATGAAGACATGAAAAACCTTCCGTTCTATGTAAAATTCACTACATTGTATTACTAGTTGCCTACAAAATTATACTACGAAAATCAATTACATGTTTTCACTTTTTTCGATCGCTCTTCCTATCGACGGAAATACATTTTCGAAGTTCCCGTTCCATTCCTTTAACAAGTTTACATGTGAAAGTCCATTTACTCAAATAGTTTCTTTGTTTAATGTATAATAAGTCTTATAGATGGTACTTGAAACACAAATTTTCTTATAGAGAAAGCGAGAAATATCCTATGATCGATGTAATAGTAATTGGTGGAGGTCCATCTGGATTGATGGCCGCAATCGCTGCAGCTGAGCAGCACAAAAAAGTAATGCTAATTGAAAAGGGTTCTAAGCTTGGAAAAAAATTAGCGATTTCTGGTGGAGGTCGATGCAATGTTACAAACCGTTTATCGGCGGATGAAATCGTCAAACATATTCCTGGCAATGGCCGTTTTTTATATAGTCCCTTTACCGTGTATAATAACGAAAATATTATCGAATTTTTCGAAGGGCTCGGTGTTCCATTGAAGGAAGAGGATCATGGTCGCATGTTCCCCGTTTCCAATAACGCCCACGATGTTGTCGGCGCATTAGAAAAAGAATTAAAACGACTTCAAGTAGATGTTCGTTTCCATACAGCTGTCAATAAATTATTAATGGATGACGAGCAAATATACGGTGTTCGTTTAGCAAGTGGCGAAGAAATCCGTGCAAAAGCTGTCGTTGTAGCTGTCGGTGGTAAAGCCGTTCCACAAACAGGCTCTACTGGTGACGGATATCCTTGGGCAGAGCGCGCTGGTCATACGGTGACGACTTTATTCCCAACAGAAGTGCCTGTTACATCAAAAGAACCATTTATCCAATCACGCGAACTACAAGGCTTGGCATTACGTGATGTAGCGGTTTCTGTGCTGAATAAAAAGGGCAAAGTACTCGTTACCCATCAAATGGACATGCTCTTTACCCATTTTGGCTTAAGTGGACCAGCTATTTTACGATGTAGCCAATTTATCGTAAAAGAACAATTAAAGACAGGGAGTGCACCTGTTCAAGTTCGAATTCAGTCATTAACAGCATATAATGAAGAAACATGTTTCCAAATGTTAAATAAAACGATTAAAGAAGATCCGAAAAAAGCAGTGAAAAATTTATGGAAATCACTCGTTCCTGAGCGCTGGCTACTGTTCTTAATGGAACGCTCAACGATTGACCCAAGCCTGACAGGTATTGAATTATCACAGGAAAAAATTCGAAACCTTGCGCGTGAATTGGTCAGCTTTACAATGGAGGCTCACGGTACACAGCCGATTGAAAAAGCGTTTGTTACGGGTGGCGGTGTTTCCGTAAAAGAAATCGAACCGAAAACGATGGCTTCTAAGAAAAAACAAGGACTTTATTTCTGTGGTGAAATATTGGATATCCATGGCTATACAGGTGGATACAATATTACGTCAGCACTTGTAACAGGCCGAATTGCAGGTATGAGTGCAGGTCAATTATAGTCGGCTAACTAAAAAGATTATTGATTTTAAGCAGCACTACGAGGGGGGATCCAAAACATGCAAAATAATCAAGATTCACTAACAACGCTTTACTTGGCCACGGATGAGCAGATGCAGCTCCACTTAACTTCCTATCGAATGCAGGATTTTAAAGAGGAGGAATTTGGATTTCTCGTTCGTGCGAATTGCTATTATGAAATAAAAGAAAACTATGCTAAATATGTACCGCTTCAATTGATAGTTGGATTAAGTAAAAATGGTTTAGGCATGTCTTTAGCAATTGATTTAAATAATATGCCCCATACATTTCCAACCCAAACGAAGAAGATTGTGGAACATATACAAAAAAGTCCTGCATTTTTACAATCGATTTCAAGCAATTTAAATGCTTTAATCACGGCTAGGGACCCAGCAACAACGATTCAGGCTGCGCAGGCAAAGCAATTCTTTTTAAGTCAAGCACCTCAGGGCATTACAGCATTTTCTACAAACCGTCAAACAAAGGCACTTTTTTGGCTCTATAGCGGGGATAAGCTCATTTCAAATATTAGCCCTTTTACGATTGATGAGGCGGGCGGCCATATTGCCTTTACCGTTAAAGCCGGCTTTAGCCATGAATTTATGATGCAATGTTATGAAGTAGAATGCATGATGCATTTGTTTAATGAGGAAGACTCGCTCGGCTATTATTTTGAGCTTTATTTAGACCAGGATGATTTTCATCATGAACAACTTTATAACACGATACCCGAAATGTTTATGGAAAATGAAGATTTCCTCAACCGCATTTTACTTCAAATGAAAAAATGCAACAATGAACAATATGATGAGTATTTGCAAGATCTCATCGAAAAATTTACTGCGAGTATCTAATTAACTTGCACATAATATGAAAAGGACATCCATTCTTTTTCTTTGAGTGGATGTCCTTTTCTATTCAAATTTCTCTTATACATAGAAATAGATTGCGGCAAACATTGCGGCACTCCCAGCAACAACAAATACATGCCAGATTGCGTGATTGTATGGAATGCGCTTATTTTTATAAAAGTATGTGCCTGCTGTGTAACAAAGCCCTCCGATAAGAAGTACGAAAAAACCTTCCCATGAAATATGGACTAACAGCGGCTTTGCAACAAAAATAATAATCCAACCCATTGCAATATAAACAAGCAATGAAACGACTTTAAAGCGGTAAACAAAAAATTGTTTTAATATAATACCAATTGCCGCAAGCACCCATTGAATAATAAAGATCGTCCAACCGAGCTCCCCACCAATAGCAACTAATACAACCGGTGTATACGTTCCAGCAATTAACAAGAAAATAGAGCTATGATCAAGTTTTTTCAAAAATACTTTATGTGTTGGCCAAATATGATACATCGTAGAAGCAAAATATAAGCAAAACATCGAGATGCCGAAAATGATATAGCTAATCATTTCCGTTTGTGACCCATTCATTTGAGCCTTTTCTATTAATAAAAGTGTCGCAGGAATCGTCAATAACGCTGCAACTCCATGCGTCAAACCATTCCAAAATTCCTCTTTTGCACTATAGCTACTTTGATTCGTCATTATTTGTGTCACGCCGATGCACCTCTTTCTTACGATAAGTATAATGGAAGTGTCGAATAAGTAGTAGAGAAAAGTGTCATGTAGTTGATGTGATGTTTATCATGGATGGGGAGATTGTTTACATAAATTAAAATAGGACCTTCCTTTTTTGCAAATAATAAAGGCTGCATTATTGGGGGTATCTCTAATTAAATATACAATATTAGGTAAACGCAAAATAATGCCCACCTATTTATTAGATGGGCATTACTTATGCTTTATTTTACATGCGACATTCCACTCGTTTTACCTTCCACTATGGTTGGTATTAATCACTGAAAAGATGCGCATTTTTTTATCTTTCGAACCGACTAAATAACATTCTTTATTGCCACTACTTTCGACCTGGATACATCGTTAAATATAATTTTTCTTGTTGCCTCGATAATCGATTAAACGCTTTTTGCCAATCTTTGCGGGCTGCTTCTTTTTCGACTTTATTTTCATCTTCATCTCCAATAGTCCCAATAATATCCTCTATAAGGCGCACTTCTTTCACTTTAAGTAAATCACTTTCTGCTCTAGTCAGCTTCGAATAGTTTTTCACAAGGCTATGTTCTTCTGGTAATAACAAGTCGTATGCATTTCTACTAGCGGTAACAGCAGCCTGTAAATCGGTAACATAGTCCCCATCGATACCCACTAAACCATTGATCATATTGATTAAATCTAACGCTTTCGTATTCTTATCACGCTGTTCGATTTCTAGCTTAATCATATTATTTTGAATGTCAACGTGCACAAGTCTAGCTTGCTGGTCTGTCAATGCATTGAAAGCTTGTATTGTAGAAGTAACAGAAGTAGGCATATTTTCTTGCATTTTCGCATATTTCGCATTAAATGCTTCAACTTTTTTTACATCCGCTAGAGCTTGTTTTAAAATATGGTAATTTTGAACTTTCTTTTTCTCAGCTGAAGAAAACGTTTTGTATTCAGCTTCTAATTTTTTTATTCCCTCAACAGTAGCACCGCCAGTATTAAGCTCGACT
Organism: Solibacillus cecembensis; assembly: GCF_050272495.1. NCBI lineage: Bacteria > Bacillati > Bacillota > Bacilli > Caryophanales > Caryophanaceae > Solibacillus > Solibacillus cecembensis. The sequence goes on from NZ_JBNNMF010000005.1 coordinate 161,510, forward strand.
ATTTTTTCATCAAAAGCCCCTAACAGACCATTCGTGCCTCCCATAGAAGCGATTAACGTCGTATATGTTGCATTCTGGGCTGCAAACTTTTGCTGAGTGGCAGGTAATTTTAAAAATGCCTTTTGAACACCTTCAATTTTTGAATAACGCTTTCCTGCATCTGCCTCCATAGCAGCTTGATCAACCTTTTTCAAAAATGACTTTACAGCTTTAATATCTTTTTCTGCTGCTTGTAGTGCCGCGTAATTTGTTACATATTTGCGCGCTTTCGAAGGCAAGCCATTTTTATATTTCAGTACGACTGCTTCAATCGCTTGTGAATAAGTATTAAAATCCCCTGTAACTAATGCAAGTGCCGTATCAATTTCACCTATAAATGCCGTCCCTTGGTCTTTAGCCGTTTTTTCCTCTTCTGTTAGTGGCTTGTCGTCTGGATTTTGCTCTGGCTCTCCTGGTGCTTTCAGTTTATCTAGATCAGCTGCCGCTATTAAAGATTTTTGCAGAGACGTCAATTTATTAAACGCTTTTGTTGTACTGTTATATGCCGATTTTAATTTTGATGAATATTTTCCACCACCTGATTCAAATAACACTCCATAATTATCGAGCTGTTTGCGCACTTTTTCAGCAATTTTTATATCCTTCTGTAGCTGTAAAAATTGTGTATAGCCAGTTATTTTTATTGAGGATTCTTTTGATAGTGCTTTGTAGTCAGTGATAACTTTATTGATTTCTTCAGTAGTCGGAATCGCTTTATACGAGTTGGTATCGCCCAGTGTAATGAATTTATTAATCCCTTCTTGAACGAGTTTAACATCCGCTTCTGCTGCCTTTTCAGCTAATATCAGCTTACTCTTCGAACTTTCGGGATGATCCTCATCATAAATATAAGAAGGAACTAAACTTTGTTGCTTCACATTTAATTTTTCAAAATCCTTGCGAACAGATTTTGCAGCTGTTTTCTGCTTTTTCACTGTTGCAGTAAGATCAATTTTTTCTACCTTTGTGAGGAATGCTTGTACTTTTTTAATATCTGATTTCGCTGTTGTTAAAATATCTTGATTTTGTATCGTCATTTGATAGTCATTTGATAATTCAGCAATGCGATTTTCGATTTTTGTAATAGCTTCTTGTAATTTAGCAATTTCCTTTTCTTTATATTGCACTAATTCATACGACTGACCTGTTCCACCTGTTGTTAAGTCCTCTAAGAGACCTAAAATATCTTTATTAATGGCGATTACTTCAGTAATTTCAAATGTACTAAGCTCATCGACTATACCCAATTTAATATCAGCGAACATCAAACTTCCAGTATCTAGGCTACGTTGCAATAAATCCAATTGTTCATATTCTGCCCAAAGTGATTTAAATTCTTGTAACTTATCTGTAGCATCCGTTATTCCTTTTGCTTTGTCGACTTTCTCTTTTAATGCCGTCATTAATGCGTGATCTTCTGTGGCACGTTTTAAAATATCATAGTTTGTAATATTCGCTTTAGCTGCTGCTGTTAGTGCTGCATACTTACTATTAAGGTCATTTATTTCATCACCGAATGATTTTATTTTATCTGGATTATAAACTTTTGATTTATTCGTATCATCTGTCCCCAATAAACTTTTAATTTCCAGGATAAGAGCCTCCGCGGGGGTATTAGCCACCGTTATAATTGGTGAGTTGTTTGATTTCGGTTCCGCTGTACCAACTTTGGCTGTTACGCGCACAACAATATTCTTCATTTCTTTATCTAGTGCGTCTTTTGGAATTGTATACGTTGCAGCAGTTGCTCCCTCTATATAAGAATAAGAACCATTCACTTCATACATCCATTGATACGAATATGCAATTTGGTTTGCCTTTAACTCTCTAACATCATCTTTCACAACTGGATTCGCAACAGTTAATTTATCACCTGGTAGGGCGAACTTATCTGGTGAAAATCCTGTCACAGTCGGCACACCTACTATTAAATCTAATTCTTTAATTTTTGCTGGTGCACTTGTATATGTTTGCCCAGACTCCGATTTCGCTTCAACGATTAGATCTTTCCCCGCTGCTTCAACTGGTATGATTAATTCATATTTCGTTGCACCAGCAATAGGTGTTTTTTTGCCATTTTCAAAGTAATACCATTGATATGATTTGAAAGTTTCTCCTAAACTCTTAATTTCAGCATATATAATATCGTTGACAAATGTATCTTTCTGCGCTGGGTCCTTTGCTGGTTCATTTTTCGTTTTCTTATTTATTATCTTAATCGTCTTATCCACTACTATTTTTTCACTTGTATGCACAGTGCCATCATCCATCGTCACTTTTACAATAAGCGCTTTGCCAATATCTCCTGAACGGATAGTATAGGTTTTTGCCTCTGCATCAGTGATTGGTGTAGGATTTGCATCTAATCCCTCATCATAAAACCACTGATATTCCAAATTTACATTTGTCGGCAATGCTGAAATATCAGCTGTTAATACATCACCTACAATATTATTACCAAGAATCTTTACCGAGCTCGCCTCTGCAGCAAATGCATCCATCGGCACAACAAGTGCTGCTGTAGCTATCGCTGTCGTTGCAAATAATTTATTGAAATTCGAACTACTTTTCTTCATAATATTTCCTCCTATTATCATTAAATTCAATATGTATACTAACTTGAATATGAAAATCCCTATACCTCTGCACTAATTATCGGCAAATATTACAAGTTATTTAGAACCATTTCTTATTCTACCATTATTTTGTATAATGAACTAAAAAGACCCATTAGAAAATTTATAACTTTTCTAATGGGCTATAAAATTACGCTTGAATATTACGTGCTATTTTTTCTGTTAAACGTGATGTTACTTTTGGTAACAGTACTTTAATCGCTGGAGTTAAAACAGCGCCAGATAAGCCACCCGCGTTGATTTCTACAGTGCCTGTCATCATCGTGCCGCTCCCACTTACTTCGGCTTTGAATTCGCCGCCACCTGTGAAGTTATCGGATAAACCTTTAATTTCAAATTTAATATTTGTTGGTTCATTGAACTCGACAATTTTAATTTCAAGTTCTACTTTTTTCTTTAGACCTTTAAAATTCCCTTCAAAAGTCCACTTCGACGTTTGTTCATCGATTTCTGTGTGCTCTTTATACGCAGGAACTAAAGTTGCCCACTTTTCAATTTTGCTTACAAAGCTCCATACCTTGTCTTGACTTACTGGAATTTGAACTGAATGTGATGCTTGTGCCATCTTTATACACTACTTTCTTCTATTAAATCGTTAAATGTTATAAATCATTTACTTATATAGTATTACATAAAATAACTATGTACTGAATAGTTATTTTGCCTCACGAAATCCTATTCCAACAGATAATTATGTAATGTTTACCTATGATATATCCATCTATTATTGTGACTTATTTCACAGACACAACCATTTACTTATTATAAAATAAAAAAATCGACTGAATAGTCAGTAAACCATTATTAAGATATATTTTCACTAGATTATGTCCCTAACGCCTTCGTAATACCATAATTATTACAATAATTAAAAGGAGTGTTCCCCCTTTGTCAAACACAGTACAAATTTCAATTAATGATGTTGCAATCGGTGATATTTTATCGAGTGATTTATTTGTTGACCGCAAACTTTTTATGAAGAAAGACAATTCACTCACTTCAAAAGCAATTGATTTGTTAAAAAAGAACCATATTTATTTCGTCACTATTTATCGCAGTCCACATCATGCAAAACATGTCAATCAAACAGCTGGGCAACCCTCCTCTGATAAACATACGTTGGATTGGGATGAACTGCTTTTAAGCGTTACAGACATTTCAAACTCAGTGCCTATTCCCCTAGCCAACTCAACTGTTGAATTTTATTCCCTTTTAGCCGAATTAGATACCGAAATTCGCTACGGACAGATTTTAAAAAACGAAGCAGATATATTATACTTAGCCGATCTATATGACCAAATTTTAAGCAATGCGCCTTATAAGGATTATTTAACTCAGCTCAAAAATTGGGATTATTATTCTTATTTGCATTGTATTGATGCATTTATTCTTGGTACTCTATTTGCTAGAAAAATGCGTTTAAAAAATTTAGAAAGGCTCGCAATTGGCTACTTATTACATGATATTGGCAAGCTGAAAATTCCTCTAGTTATTTTGCAAAAACCGAGTAAACTAACTAGGCAAGAATTCGAAATTATGAAAACGCATACAGTTGAAGGGGAAGCTATTTTCAAGAAGCTGGGTTTATCTGATATTGCCTATTTAGCAAAATCTCATCATGAACGGAAAGATGGGGGAGGTTATCCGCAGTATCAAAATGCTCATGATTTTGCAATGGAATTAGAAATTTTACAAATTATAGATGTCTATTCAGCAATTACGATGAAACGTGTTTATCGGGATGCATTGCGCGCTGCTGACGCATTTAGCCTTTTATATCGAGATGCTCATATATTAAATAGTGAATTATTAACGGAATTTGTAGATTTTATTAGAATCTATCCTGAAAATTCAATAGTGCTCCTTTCAGATGGCAAACTTGCAATTGTTGAAAAAAATAATCCGCAATTTCCAACATCACCTAGAGTAAAATATATTGACACTAGAAAGGCATTTCACGTATCCATTAATAATCATATTAAGATCAAAAAATTAATTTCCTATCAGCCAGAAAACCTTACACAAATGCTCAATAATTTTTACAATGAACTTGTTAGCGCAAATGTTGAAAATGCGAAAAAGACCTATTTAAAACTTGTTGATAATTTTAAAGGCTATGAGTTTTATATTAAAATATTTATACCGGTGTATCGCATTTTAAATCTTTTACAAATGCAAAAAGCGATTCCAGAAAGTCGCTATCAGCAGGTTATGTCTTATATAGATGAGTTAATGAAGAAAAAAATAGAAGAATTGATCGATCATAATGACTATGACGAACATGTACTGATTTTAGTGGATGCAGCTTTTCAAAAGCAATTTTTATTTACGGCACTTATTGGTTTAATGCATACTGAGCGGATTTTCCCTCATGTACTTCCAACTGATGCGATACTAGAAGAAATTTTATGGATATCAAATAATAATAACTGTACAAAAACATATGTTATTTATGATTCAGAACATCCTAATACGCTGCTCAATTATTCACCAAATACATTCAAAATATCTACAAACCAATTAGAACAATATATGGTGAATTTAACAGTGGAAAGTAAAGATGCTCTTCAGTTCCATAATCTTTTAGACAAATTTGCTTCCAAGTAACAAGTGATTGCATACGCACTTAAATATCATGAAAAAAGAGGTGGGCTCGTGCATATGAGCCCATCTCTTTTTTCATTGATTCACTATGGATTAATTGTTATCTTTCTACTCTTCTAAGTTCGTATTAAATGTATACCCAAACCCTCTTACGGTTTGTATAATTTTAGGCTTCGCAGAGTTTTTTTCAATCTTTTTTCTAAGCATGCTTATATGTACTGCGACCGCTTTCAAGTCTACTATTTCTTCAAAACCCCATACATTATTAATAATTTGATCTACACTTAATACTTGATTCCGGTGTTCAACCAAATAAAATAATATTTGCCTTTCTTTTGTATAGAGATGTAATTTCTCCCCCGCTTTATGGACGGACTTTTCTTCAAAATCAATAACTATATCATTCAAAGTATATTGGTTTTTCCGTTGGCCATTTTTGCGATTTAAATGTGCCTTTATTCTAGCGATTACTTCTTTGGGAATAAAAGGTTTTGTAATATAATCGGCTGCACCTACATCAAACCCCTGTAACTTGTCTTCTATCGTATCGTTCGCGGTGACAAAAAAAATGATTGCTTCGGACTGTTCACGTATTCGCTTTACTAAATCAACGCCATTTCCATCTGGTAAATTGATATCGACTAACATTAAATCAATTGCCTCCGTCGTAATTAACTTCCAGCCTTCTTCTATAGTTGTCGCTTTTAACGTGTGATATCCTGCATTTTGAACATACAATGAAAGCACTTCTAAAATATCAGCATCATCTTCAATAATTAATATTGTTGATTCTTCCACAAGTGTTCACTTCCTTTTTTAAAACATTCTATATAGTTCTAATCGCACAGTACCTATCCTAAAATAATACCATACGCCATTTCCTTTTAACACAAAAAATGACATTTCGACCAAAAGCCGAAATGTCATTTTAAAAATTTAATTTACATCAAATTATTTAACAACAATGTTTACTAATTTCCCTGGAATAACAACGACTTTTACAACCGTTTTCCCGTCGATAAACTCTTGAACTCTGCTATCCTCAAGTGCTACTTTTTCTAAATCTTCTTTAGAAATATCTTTCGCTACTTGTACTTTCGCACGGACTTTACCTAATACTTGCACAACGATTTCTACTTCATCATCTACAAGCTTCGAGTCGTCCGCTGTTGGCCACTCTGTATAGGTAATTGTACCTTCATGGCCTAAAATCGCCCAAATTTCTTCTGCTACGTGTGGTGCGATTGGTGCTAATAATTTCACAAAGCCTTCTACATATTCAACTGGAATCACATCCGCTTTATAGCCATCGTTAATGAATACCATCATTTGTGAAATCGCTGTATTGAAACGGATTCCTTCATAATTTTCCGTCACTTTTTTCACTGTTTGGTGATACACTTTTTCTAACGTTTTATCATCCGAAACTTGAACTTTTGCCGCTAATTGACCTTCTTCTGTTATGAATAAGCGCCAAATACGATCTAAGAAACGACGCGCCCCATCTAAACCATTTGTGCTCCATGCAATCGATGCTTCTAATGGACCCATGAACATTTCGTATAGACGTAATGTATCAGCACCATGTGATTCAATAATATCATCTGGATTGACAACATTTCCTAATGACTTAGACATTTTCACATTACCTTCACCTAAGATCATTCCTTGGTTAAATAACTTTTGGAATGGCTCTTTTGTGTGTACAATGCCTAAATCGTACAGCACTTTATGCCAGAAGCGTGCGTACAGTAAGTGAAGTACCGCATGCTCCGCGCCACCAATGTAAATATCAACTGGTAACCAACGTTTTAGTAATTCTGGATCTGCTAATGCTTCATCATTTGTTGGATCAATATAGCGTAAGAAGTACCATGAAGAACCTGCCCACTGCGGCATTGTGTTCGTTTCACGACGACCTTTTAAACCTGTTTCAGGGTGTACAACATTTACCCACTCATCGATATTGGCAAGTGGAGATTCACCTGTACCTGATGGACGAATATTTTCTGTTTTTGGTAACTCTAATGGCAACTGATCCACTGGAATCGTTGTCATTGTGCCATCTTCCCAGTGAATTATTGGAATTGGCTCACCCCAATAACGTTGACGAGAGAATAACCAGTCACGTAAACGATACGTTATTTTCTTTTCACCGACACCGTTTTCTACTAACCAAGCAATCGCTTTTGCAATGCCGTCTTCTTTATTTAAACCGTCTAGGAAATCAGAATTGATGTGAACACCGTCACCAGTGAACGCTTCTGTTTCAATATTGCCACCTTCTAAAACAGCAACAATGTCTAAGCCAAATTCTTTTGCGAATTCATAGTCACGCTCGTCATGTCCTGGAACCGCCATAATCGCACCTGTACCGTAAGTAGCTAATACATAGTCAGCAATCCAGATTGGGACTTGCTTGCCATTAATTGGATTCACCGCATATGCACCCGTGAATACACCTGTTTTTTCTTTCGCTAAATCTGTACGCTCAAGATCAGATTTTAATGCTACTTTTTCTAAATAAGCTTCTACCGCTGCTTTTTGGTCAGCTGAAGTAATTTCTGCTACTAATTTATGCTCTGGTGCAAGTACACAGTATGTTGCTCCGAATAATGTATCTGGACGCGTTGTAAATACTTCAAAGTCTTTGTCAGTATCTGCAATCGTGAATTTCACTTGTGCGCCTTCAGAACGCCCAATCCAGTTACGTTGCATATCTTTAATTGATTCTGGCCAATCCACATCTACAAGGTCATCAATTAAACGGTCAGCGTATTTTGTAATACGTAAAACCCATTGACGCATTGGACGACGCACTACTGGGTGGCTACCGCGCTCAGAAAGCCCATCAATTACTTCCTCATTGGCAAGTACTGTTCCTAGTGCTTCACACCAGTTAACTGCTACTTCATCCACATAAGCTAAATCCATTTCCACTAATTTTGTGAAAATCCATTGTGTCCATTTGTAATAAGACGGATCTGTCGTATTAATTTCACGATCCCAGTCATATGAGAAGCCAAGCTCTTGAATTTGACGCTTGAATGTTGCGATGTTTTTCGCTGTAAATTCAGCAGGGTCATTTCCTGTATCAAGTGCATATTGCTCTGCTGGTAAACCAAATGCATCCCAGCCAATTGGATGTAGCACATTATAGCCTTGCATACGTTTAAAACGTGAAAGAATATCTGTTGCTGTGTACCCTTCTGGATGCCCTACATGTAGACCTGCACCCGATGGATAAGGGAACATATCAAGTGCATAAAACTTTGGTTTATCCACTTCATTTTCCGTTTTAAACGTTTTATTGTCGGCCCAATATTTCTGCCATTTCTTTTCGACTTGTTGATGATTAAAGCTCACAATAATTCCTCCTCTAATTTACGATTGCTGTGATTAGAAAGATATTTCTTGTACGAAGGTCGCGCAAGGTGTTCTTCTTTCTTATGTGGATGCCTTTGAAAATGTATTGTGCGCATCGAATTGACGGAATATTTGAAAAACAAAAAAATCCCGTCCCATTCTTATAATAAGAAGGGACGAGAGATATTTAATACTCCCGCGGTACCACCCACATTAGTGACACTGCACTCAGCTTGATTTCTTAACGCGAATACACGGCTTTAGTTACTATTCGTTCACCAAAGCTAACTCAAAGGCGAGTTCGACTTACGACCTACTAGCTTTCACCAACCGCTAGCTCTCTAAAAGGAAGAACCGTCTACTATTCCTTATCACAGTCATTTTTTAATATTTCATTCATTTTAGCGGATTGGCGACAAAAGCACAAGTAGTTGATTATCATTTACTGGCATTTTCAATATGTTAACTGCCCTTTCCTCAATCCACTTGTCAGATCTCCTCGTTTTTTAATCCTCGATCATATAACAAACACGGTATAATCGCTACAATCAATATAACCGTTAAGATGAGCATTAATACTTGCATTCCATATAAATCTACCATTAATCCACCAAATAATGGACCAATCATTCTTCCTACCGTTGTAGCACTGTTTACTAATCCTTGATAAAACCCTTCCTGTCCAGATGGCGCCATTTTATTTGCTAGCATTGGGATAACGGGTGAGAAAAATACTTCCCCTAAAGTTAAAATAACCATCGCTGCGGCAAACATTTTAAAATCACCTGCAAAGTATACGACGAAAAAGGACACGGACATTAATGCTAAACCAAGTACAAGCTGATGTTTGATTTTCTTTTCCCAACGCGTCACAAGTGGTTTAATAATTGGCTGAACCGCCACAATCATAAAGCCGTTCAATGTCCACAGTAAACTATATTGCGACAAACTCATGCCTAGTGACTGCGTGTAAGAGGAGATTGTTGCACTCCATTGCGAATAGGACAGCCAGCATAATACTAATGAAATACTTAAAATACTCAGCGCAATAAGAGGCGCTTTCGCTTTTTTATCATTCGTTTCGGACATTACTTTTTTCCGTGTTACTTTACCTGAATCAAAGCGCTTAAATGTAAAGATAACAATAAAGAAGAACACAATATAAGCAATTAAATTCGACATAAAGACCCATTCAAATTGAATGTCTGCGATGACTCCTGCAAGTGCTGGACCAATCGCTACCCCTACATTATTTGCTAAGAAGATGGCATTGAAAGATTTCCTGCCCCCTTCTGGCCAAGCACTTCCCGCAATGGCATAAAGCGCAGGAAATACAATCCCTCCACTAAAGCCAAGCATCGTTAAGAAAATAATGTACTGCGGCCATTCATGCCACATCGTAAGTAATGAAATGGATATTAAATTTAATATGACGCCTATTAATATTGTTTTATAACCACCAAGCTTATCAAACAATATTCCTCCCAATATATTGCCAAACACACCCGCTAACGAATTGAGCATCAATACAAAGCCCGCCATCGTTAGCGTCTTTCCTAAATAATCATGTATGTAAATACTATTTAACGGCCATAGAAATGAATTCCCCACTGTATTTACAAATGTCCCCATTATTAAAAGCCAAACTTGTTTTGGCATGTAATTTCCTCCTAAAATGACAATTTGCATTGGATTAGTTTATTCCTTTAAACGGAAAATTTCAATCAATTTCGCATTGGTGTAATTGTGTCCAAGGCATTTATCTTCATAAAAAATGAAGATAAATAAGATTTTCTATTAGTACCGCCTATATGTACATGTTAAAATAAAACGTTAGAGGAGTGAATAAACTAATGACTGAAATAAATTTCCCTTTCCCATCAGATGGAAAGCGCTATTATACATGGAACCGTTATTTACGAAATGAATTTGGTAAGAAAGTTTATAAAGTGGCCTTGGATGCTGGCTTTGATTGTCCAAACCGAGATGGTACGGTCGCTTTTGGGGGTTGTACTTTTTGTTCGGCTGCTGGTTCAGGGGATTTTGCTGGCGATAAGGTAGATCCAATTTCTGTACAATTTGAAAAAATCAAAACAAAAATGGAGAGCAAATGGAAAGATGGTTTAACGATGGCCTATTTCCAAGCTTATACGAATACCCACGCACCGCTACCTGTTTTAAAGGAAAAGTTCGAGGCAGCACTTGCTTGTGAAGGTGTCATGGGACTGAGTATCGCAACACGCCCAGACTGCTTACCAGATGATGTTGTTGAATATTTAGCAGAATTAAATGAACGCACATATCTTTGGGTTGAGTTAGGCTTGCAAACAGTGCACGAAAAAACTGCGAATTTAATTAACCGCGCGCATGATTATGAAATGTATGTTGAAGGGGTTAATAAGCTGCGCAAACATGGTATCCGTGTTGTCACACATATTATTAACGGCTTACCGCTAGAAGATTACGACATGATGATGGAAACGACTCGTGAAGTGGCAAAACTGGATGTACAAGGAATTAAAATCCATTTACTGCATCTTTTAAAAGGCACACCACTTGTAAAGCAATACGAAAAAGGAATGCTTGAATTTATGGACAAGGATGCCTACATTCAACTTGTTGCCGACCAACTTGAAATACTTCCACCGGAAATGATTGTTCACCGCATTACAGGCGACGGTCCGATTGATTTAATGATTGGTCCGATGTGGTCTGTGAATAAGTGGGAAGTATTAAATGGTATTGATGCCGAGTTAGAACGCCGAGGCAGTTGGCAAGGGAAATTTTATCAAGCGGATGTGAAGAAATAATGAAGCTACAACGCGTAATTCAATATGCTCAAAATTTACTTCAAATGTCGATTGGAGAAGGTGATATTGCGGTTGATGCAACGGCTGGTAATGGACATGACACATTATTTTTAGCAAACTTAGTTGGCGATGATGGCTATGTTTACGCCTTTGATGTACAAAAAGATGCCGTAAACGCGACACTTCATAGGTTGCTTGACAGCTCACTTGAACACCGCGCACTCGTTTTGCGTGATGGGCATGAGAACATAGGAAAATACGTAACAAAGCCCGTTGCAGGTGCCATTTTCAATCTTGGTTATTTGCCAGGTAGTGATCATTCTATTATTACGAAACCAAATACGACAATACAAGCACTTGAAAGTTTATTGCCTTTATTAAAAATTGGTGGGGTTATTGTATTAGTTGTCTATCATGGGCATGAAGGTGGTAAAGAGGAACGAGATGAAGTCATTCGTTTTGTAAGCGAATTACCACAAAAATCGGTACATGTTTTAAAATATGAATTTTTAAATCAAAAAAATGATCCTCCGTTTGTTATCGCTTTGGAGAAGGTGAAAGAACTTCCTGAGGAAAACTGATTTTTATTAAGTAAAAAACAGAGCACCATTAAAATGAATTAATTTTAAGCTGAACTAATTTTTGGATTAGTTCAGCTTTTTTCGTTGACGTATTATTGTAACTACACAGGGCAAACTAAATTTAAAAATAATTTAGGATGATGAAATTGTTTAAAAATATTCCATTCCTCGTAAGTTTGTTAAGCATTCTTGTTTTGGGAGCAAATTATGCACAGAGTTCTAGAAATACCACCGAAGAGCCTCCATCCTTTGAGGAAATATTCACTGAAGAAGGATACAAAACAGTAAATGCTGCTTTAGACGATTTCGAACAACATTTCAATCAACAACTAAAATTGCCATTTAGAGTACCACCGATAAGCTTTACTCATCAATTTGGTCGATTCAACAATTTAGACGGCGAGATCAATGATACGTTTGAAATGAATTTCATAAGTGACCAATTTCCTGGGAATCATTTCAAAATTGATGTTCGGCCACTTAAGCATAAAATAGACTTTAGTGACAAGCTCATTCCAAAAACTTTTAAGTTAAATAGTGGTACTATCGCTCTGTATGAAGATAAATTAGTTCGTGGTTTTAATTTGTTAATTTTCGAAAAAGATGGTTGGCAATATGTGTTCAGTATTAATAAAAAAGTTGCTGATGAAGTAACACCTGAAATACTAGTTCAAATAGCGAATTCTATAGATTATTGAATATATGAATTTACAAAACATCTGTTGTCTACTCAAAAAAAAATCGTCATCTGGAATACTCCCCAAACGACGATTTTTCATGATTATTCTTTTTTATACGTTTCCCAGAACTTCGCATTTTTAATACCTAGTTTAATAGGATCGAAGACTGGATCTTTTCCTTCTTTTTTCTGTTGCTCATAATCTCTTAAAGCAAGAAGTGCTGGTTTCATAATAAATAGCATCATAATGACATTTATCCATACCGTCAAACCTAACCCAACGTCACCGAATGCCCAGGCTAAATCGGATGTTTTCACCGTTCCATAGAATGCCGATGCTAGAAGAATTAACTTCATAAGGAATACGCCCACTTTTTCTGCTGTTCCAGATACTAAATAGGAGACGTTTGTTTCTGCTACATAGTAGTAAGCCATTAATGTTGTAAAAGCAAATAAGAATAGCGCTACTGCAACAAAGCTTGAACCAAAATTATTTAATGTTGGGAATGCTTCATTCGCTGCAGCTTGTGTAAATCCTGTATACGTAATGGAAGCATCCATTTTCGCCTCAATTAAAGCTCCATCCTGGCTGCCATCATGGACGTTATAAGTGCCCATAAATAAAATCATAAAGGCTGTTGCTGAACATACTAAAAGTGTATCAATATACACAGATGCCGCTTGCACTAAACCTTGTTTTGCTGGATGTGAAACTTCAGCAGCTGCAGCCGGGTGAGCCCCTGTACCTTGACCTGCTTCGTTTGAATAGATCGCACGCTTTACACCCCAGAAAATTGCACTACCAATCATTCCTCCAAATACCGCATCCGTACTAAATGCACTGCGGAAGATTAACGAGAAGATGGCAGGTACTTCAGAAATATTCATGATAATGACAATTCCAGCTACAATTAAATAGCCTAAAGCCATAACTGGTACTAAAATTTGAGCTACATTCGCAATACGTTTAACTCCACCAAAAATAATAATTCCTAATAAAATAATCGTTACAAGTCCAGTAACCCACGGCTCAATTCCAAATGCATTATCTACCGCTCCTGCAATCGCATTCGCTTGCACACCTGGCATTAGCACCGCTACAGAAAGAATAGCAGAAATTGCGAAAATTACACCTAAAATACGAATACCTGTCGCTTTTTCAATGTAGAAAGCCGGACCACCGCGATACTGTCCATTTTTCTTTTCTTTATAAATTTGAGCTAACGTGGATTCCATATACGCTGTTGACGCGCCAATGAATGCCGTAACCCACATCCAAAAGATTGCACCTGGACCACCAAAAGCAATAGCCGATGCCGTACCAATAATATTCCCCGTACCTACACGACCCGACAATGCAATCGACATTGCTTGGAAGGAAGATACACCAGCATCCGACTTTTCGCCTGTGAACATTAATACAAACATGTCCTTAATTAATCGAATTTGGGCAAACTTTGTCAAAACAGAGAAAAGTAAACCTACAATTAAAATACCGTAAATCATTACTGGACCCCAAAGTATATTATTAGCCCAGCCTACAAAATCATTAACAAATCCCATTAAGTCACCCCTTTGGTAAACATTGTATTATTTCTATATTTAGTATATTACAAGTTTTCAAAATATTCGATATAAATTTTTTGCTTATAAAAAAAACCTAACAAAAATTTTTGTTAGGCTTTCTATTATTCTATTATATATCCTAAATCTCGCAGTACATTATTTATAAAATCTACTGTAAATTGGAATACTTCTTCACGTTCTACTTCAAAATATAAACTATGGAGACAATCATTCCATTCTTTATAATGATATTCGGATAAACTTTGATTTGCTAACCATCTTTTAGATGCCGAACTATCTGCAACTCTATCTTTTTCACCATTCATGAGTAGAAGCGGGATATTTGGGAGTTTAAATTCCGGATCACGCAAGTCCCTCGTTAAGTTTTTCCAATCGCGATACCACTTTACCGTAACGATATTTTTTAAAGGTAAATGTTCTTTTAACTCAAGTAAAACATCTGTATTTCTAGAAAAATGATGCAATGTCAATTCATGTGCTAATTTTACATTTGATGTAATGGCACTTAAGCTTGCTAAGGCATTCGGCATCTTCCCTGGCGTTAACTTTAAATTAATCCACGGGGATGTGATGACTAAACCCGCACATTCAATTTTATTTTGTTGCAACGCTTTTAAAGCAATTGCGCCACCTAGACCATTTCCAATTACAAATAGAGGTAAATTATATTCAAGTGCTACATTTAATAATAATTTTGTATAGGTTAAATAGCCTTTAAAACCTTCATCATGATACCTTAAATATTGATCCTGTTTACCATGCCCAGGCAAATCGCCCATAACGACATGAAAACCGGCGCTTCGAAATCTTTCGATTAACCATGCGTACCAGTGATGATGCTCGTATGCACTATGCAGTATTACTACTACAGCTTTTGGTTGCCCTTCAGCTTCCCATTTCCACATGGTCTAACCCCCTTAATACTGAACTTATCTTATTATAAGGTATCTTTTAAAAAATGAAATGATATTTAAATATTCCTAATCATTTGTTACGATAGCCATAGAATGAAAAAAGAAAAGAGGCGTTTCGAAATGATTTACCCTTATAAAGATAAACACCCTGTTATTGATCCTTCTGCTTTCATTGCAGATTACGCAACGATTACCGGTGATGTCAAAATCGGTGCACAAACTTCTATTTGGTTTAATACGGTCATCCGTGGAGATGTCAACAAAACAATCATAGGTGAGCGCGTGAGTATTCAAGATTTATCGTGCTTACATCAAAGTCCAGCCTGCCCATTAATTATAGAGGATGAGGTGACAGTTGGACATCAAGTAACATTACATAGTTGCACCATTCGTAAACGTGCGTTAATCGGCATGGGTTCCATTATTTTAGATGGGGCTGAAATTGGTGAAGGGGCATTTATCGGTGCTGGTAGTCTCGTGCCACCAGGTAAGGTCATTCCACCGAACACGCTCGCAATGGGACGTCCTGCTAAAGTCGTGCGAGAAGTAACTGCCGAGGACCGTGAAGATATGGACCGCATCATTCGCGAATATGTGGAAAAAGGACAGTATTATAAATCACTGCAGAAGTAATAAAGTGTAATAAGATAAAATCCTAAGTGTTGTTCATTTACTTCAATGAACAACACTTAGGATTAATTTAAATAGTTATGCTCTTTATTTCTCATTCTCCTCGATATGTAAAAAACTACTTCGGACAATGATTTAAAAAGTTTTGGTATGCAAAGCCTTTTACAACTTCTTCTGGATACAGCTTTAACATTTCATTAATTAAATTTTGATGCTGCGCTGCTGTTTCAAGTCCATGTACTTTTTCACTAATGCCATCAAAATCTGAACCTAGCCCAATCAGCTCTTTACCACCTAATGAGCAAATATGATCTACATGATGTAGTAAATCTTTTATCGTCACCCCACCGCTTTGTTTAATAAACTGGGGACTATATACAATATGAATAGGTGCCTTTTTTTGAATCATTGCTTGAATTTGTGCATCTGTTAAATTGCGTGGGTGATCACATAATGCTTTTGCATTGGAATGCGTTGCTATCGCATAGTTTGCATGTTCCATTACATCCCAAAAGCTTTTTTCACTTAAATGAGAAACATCCGTAAAAATTTTATGTTCATTATTTAACTGAATAATTTCTCGTCCAAAACTTGTCACACCTCGTGCCAAATCTTCTCCAACACCATCTGCCGCTTCGTTTGAAAAATTCCAAGTTAATCCTATATTGAGCACACCGAAATCTTTAAATATATGCCACATTTTTATATCGCCTTCAAAGAAATCCACGCCCTCTATCGTTAAAAATGCCCCGATTTCATTTTCTTTTAGCTGTCCGATTTGAGACCATTCTTTTATATGTACCACATGATTTCCAGGAGAAATGACATAATTATTAAAATAATAAATTTGACGAAGTGCGCTTTTAATCTTGTCTTGTTTTGGTATGTCTGGAGAAATGAAAATAGCAAACGCTTGGACTTTCACATGACCCGCGCGTAAATTTTCTAAATTTGCATCTAAATGTTTCGAGTCTAGAAAATTCAGTTTATTATTTTCAAATCTTAACAATACATCACAATGCAAATCAATAATTGGGTAGTTCAAATCACATCACACTTCTTCCTTCATAGTTTTTGAAAGCTTAAAGTTTACTTGTAACTTACCAACAACTTCATTTCGGGCATTTAATACTCTCGGAAGGGCGTATTCGATTAGTTCGTTATACTCGTCAGTTGTAATCAAATCTAATTGTTTCAACAATTCCATTGCCACAGGATAACTTGCACGAGAATTCCCATCATCTATTTTTATTGCAACCCCTAATTTCTTTTCAATATGACCGATACAATAAACACCTTCTGCACCAGCTTTCGCAATGAGCTTGCCCTTACATACTTTTATTAAATCCGAACAAAAACGATCCGTTCCTCCAATCATTTCCGGTTCATCAATAATAGATTGCACCATCTTTTGAATCGCATTAGTTCGCTGTGGATTGTACTTTGAATTTGCCGCTAAATTCGCATAACCAAGTGCAATATTATACATCGGCAGGCAATGTACAGGGACGCCACATCCATCAACCCCCATTTGAATCTTATCGATTGGGTACTCACAGATGTCACTAATTGTGTGTAAAATCCGCTGTTGGACTGGGTGATTCAATTCATAGTAATTTGCAACTTCTTCATTTAAAGCTTTCGCTGTTAATAACATGCCTGTATGCTTCCCCGAACAATTATTATGAATTGCACTAAATTCCTTTTGCTCAGTCAGCATTTTTTCATATGTTTTTGTATGGCGTGGTGGATGTGTACCACATTTTAACGCGCTGATTTGTAAATCTGCTTTATCCAAATTGCCCATGACCGTTTCGGTGTGGAAATCCTCCCCGCTATGAGAAGCACAAAATAACGATATATCTTTAGATGCAAGATCGTACTTTTCGATAATCCCCGCTTCAATTGCCGGGATTACTTGAAATAGTTTCATAGACGAACGGGCAAAGATTTCCCTCTGACTATCACCTAATTGGCTAATAATATTTCCTGCATCATCAACTACTATAATTGTTCCATAATGCTTTGACTCAATGATATTCCCTCTACAAACATGAACTAACTCTGTCGGCATCACAAAACCCTCCATTCTATTAACTCTACATTATAGTTAAAAAATTCAAATAAATCTATATATTTATGATGTCCCCATTGAACCAATAAGTTTCCCCTTAATATATGTAAGTTATTTCTATATTAAATGCTGCAATTTCATTTTCATGAAAAAAAACACAAAAAAGCCGAAACGTTGATTAAACCAACGTTTCGACTTTTCCTAATTCTACCTTATTATAAACCAGCTCTTGCTCGTAATTCCGCTGCTTTATCTGTCTTTTCCCAAGAAACATCTATATCTGTACGACCGAAGTGACCGTATGCCGCTGTTTGCTTGTAAATTGGACGGCGTAAATCAAGCATTTTAATAATGCCTGCTGGACGTAGGTCGAATAATTCACGTACCCACTCCACCATTTGGCTTTCTTCCACTTTCCCTGTGCCGAATGTATCAACAGCAATCGAAACTGGTTGTGCAACACCAATTGCATATGCAAGCTGTACTTCTGCACGATCAGCAAGTCCCGCAGCAACAATGTTTTTGGCAACATAACGTGCTGCATATGCTGCAGAACGGTCAACTTTTGTCGCGTCCTTACCAGAGAATGCTCCACCACCGTGACGCGCATAACCACCGTATGTATCAACGATGATTTTACGACCTGTTAAACCTGCATCGCCTTTAGGTCCACCAATAACGAAGCGGCCTGTTGGGTTAATAAAGTATTTCGTTGCTTCATCTAATAATTCAGCAGGTACGATTGGTTGAATAACATGTGCCTTCATATCTGCTTGAATTTGCTCTAATGTCGCTTCTTCATCATGCTGTGTTGAAATAACAATCGTATCGACACGCACTGGTACGTTATTTTCATCATACTCGATTGTTACTTGTGTTTTACCATCTGGACGTAAGTAATCAAGCTCGCCAGATTTACGAACTTCCGCTAAACGACGCGCTAATTTATGTGCTAATGAGATTGGTAATGGCATAAGCTCTGGTGTTTCGTTACATGCATAACCAAACATTAAGCCTTGATCACCAGCACCAATCGCTTCTAATTCTTCATCTGTCATCGAGCCTTCGCGTGCTTCTAATGCTTGGTCAACACCTTGTGCGATGTCAGGAGATTGCTCACCTACAGCTACAAGAACCGCCAAGTTTTCTGCATCAAAGCCGTATTTACCGCGCGTATAGCCGATACCTGCTACTGTATCACGGATAATACCCTTCATATCTACATATGTAGACGTTGTAATTTCACCCGCAACTAATACTAAGCCTGTTGTTACCGTAGTTTCACAAGCTACACGTGCATTCGGATCTTCTGCTAAAATAGCATCTAAAATGGCATCTGAAATTTGATCACAAATTTTATCTGGATGCCCTTCTGTTACACTTTCTGATGTAAACAGTCGACGATTTTTCATTTCATTTCCTCCTAGGTCACTTTGCAAATTTGATACGGTACTCGTTACCCATGTCCGTTTATAATTCAACTTGCCTATTTGACATTCATCCCCACTTATAAAGAATAGGAGACTTCCGCTGAAACAAGTTAATTATAAACGCCAAGCTTTTCTGCTTTAACACGAGGGTTTTGAAAGGTTGTTTATTTATAGTAAAAACGCGTTTTATTTGAAATTAATATTTTGGCTACTTTACGATTCATAAGAAGTATTACATTCCTTTAGAAACAGTAACTATCACCCAAATAAAAAAAACCCCTCTACTCACATGGTGCGCTTATCACGCGTGAGGAAAGGGGGAATATGTTTCGTTACCTTTCACTCTTATCGTTCAAGGGTAATTCCCCTTGCATCAGGTTGGCACCAACACGTTACGTTATGACACGTATTGCAGGTTGCCGGGTTTCATAGGGCCTGACCCTCCACCAGCTCGGGATAAGAGTATCCGTTCAATTAAACATCTTACGTTAAAAAAAATTGACCGTCAACTAATTTTGTCTTCTTTTCACAACTTGCCTAAATAAGAAAAAATTTTTATCTAATTAGTATAGATAAATGAAGGCAATGTGTTATACTATTTTTGAATTAACTAACCACTCCCCTCCACAAGGGAATACTATGAAAAAAGGATGGTATTTAATCGATGAATTCGGTAGAAATTGCTAACGAGCTGAAAGAACTTTTAAACGGGGAAAACATTAATAACCAATTATCAGTACCACAATTAGTTGAAAAAGCAACATCACGTGGAGAAGCAACATTAACTGTTGATGGTGCATTACGCGCTGAAACAGGCAAATATACAGGCCGCTCTCCTAAAGATAAATATACAGTAGAAGAAGACGACTCTAAAGATAAAATTGACTGGGGTAAAGTCAATCGCCCAATCTCACCTGAAGTGTTTGACAATCTTTATGTTAAAGTTGTTAACTACTTGAAAGAACGCGATGAATTATTCGTATTCAACGGTTTTGCAGGTGCCGATAAAGCATCACAATTATCAATTAAAGTAATTAACGAATATGCTTGGCATAATCTTTTCTGTCATCAATTATTCATCCGTCCAACAGAAGAAGAACTTGCTTCTCACATGGCTGAATTTACAATCGTATCTGCACCAAACTTCAAAGCAGATCCTGCAGTTGATGGGACAGATTCAGAAACATTTATTATCACTTCTCTTGAGAAGAAAATTATTTTAATCGGTGGTACAGAATACGCTGGCGAAATGAAAAAATCAATCTTTGGTATTATGAACTACTTACTACCTGAGCAAGGGATTTTCCCAATGCACTGCTCGGCAAACGTTGGTGAAGAAGGCGATGTTGCTTTATTCTTCGGTTTATCAGGTACTGGTAAAACAACTTTATCTGCAGATGCTGATCGTAAATTAATCGGTGATGATGAGCATGGCTGGTCAGATAATGGTGTGTTCAATATTGAAGGTGGATGTTATGCAAAAACAATCAACCTTTCAGCTGAAAAAGAGCCTGAAATTTACAATGCAATCAAATTCGGTTCGGTTTTAGAAAACGTAGCAGTAGATCCAGAAACACGCATTTGCGATTACGATGATGGTTCATTAACTGAAAACACACGTGTAGCATACCCGATTGATTATATTGACAATATCGTATTACCATCTGTTGCAGGTCACCCAAAAACAATCGTATTTTTAACTGCGGATGCTTTCGGTGTATTACCTCCAGTTTCTAAATTAACAAAAGAGCAAGCGATGTATCACTTCTTAAGTGGTTTCACATCAAAATTAGCTGGTACAGAGCGCGGCGTTACTGAGCCAGAACCAGTATTCTCAACATGCTTCGGTTCTCCATTCTTACCACTACCTGCAACAGTTTATGCAGATCAATTAGGTAAGAAAATTGACGAGCACGGTTCACAAGTATTTTTAGTGAACACAGGTTGGACTGGTGGCGAATACGGTGTAGGTAGCCGTATGAAACTTTCTTATACACGTGCAATGGTACGTGCAGCAATCGAAGGCAAATTAAACGACGTTGAAACAATTCAAGACGCTGTATTCGGATTAAACATCCCAACAGCTGTTGAAGGCGTTCCATCTGAAGTATTAAACCCTCGTGATGCATGGGCAGATAAAGCAGCTTACGATAAAAAAGCAGCTGAACTTGCTGATTTATTCAAAAACAATTTCAAAAAATTTGCCAATGTAGATGAATCAATCTCTACAAAAGGTGGCCCATTAGCTTAATTGCTAAACCATTCCTAAACGACATAACGTTAAAATTTTAACTTCACTATATATTTTATATCATAGAAAAAAAAGGCTAACTCGTAAGTATTTCACTTGCAAGTTAGCCTTCTTTTTTGCTGCTACATTCAATGATGCGACTTCATCCACTCACATAGTTTTTGAACGGTTTCTCTATTGTACTTTGGTGGATAATAATGCTTGTAGCCAGTTGTATACCACGTTTCTACCGGCTTTTCCTCCGCCTTTAAATACCGCTCTAATTGGTACGCATGCTCAATGTCTACATGCGCATCTTCCGTACCATGAATGATTAAAACAGGTGCTTGAACTTGCTCAATTGCATAGAGGGGAGTCCTACTCTCATACAGTTCGGGTACTTTATTTGGCGTCCCACCGATAATGCGTTTTAAGCCTCTGCGCATGTCCACTCGTTCCCAGTAAGTAGCCCCCGCATCAGACACACCCGCCCATGTGACAACGGACTGGATATCATTTCGGATAATCGCTGTCCACAATACCATCAAACCACCGCGTGAAAAACCGTATAAGTGAACGTTATCTTTCTTTATAAATTGCTTTAGTACATCCACACCGTACACTGCATCAAAACGATCTTCCCCAGCAAACTCATCTTTTCCTTCTCCCCCGCGATTCCCCCGGTAATACGGAGCAAACACGACAAAGCCTTGTGCCGCAAATTGAGCAATGCGCGCCGGACGAACCATGCCAATCGATTGTAAGCCCCCACGTAAATACAGTAAGCCTTCATAGTCCCCTTGCTGTTTTGGACGTGCAAGCAAGCCTTTTACCCGTAGCCCTTGTGACCAATATGTAATTTCATCTAACCGAATCGCTGGGTTTGGAGAAGGATAGTTTCGCATGGAAAAGATTTCACCATTGTCTTTCATGATTTTTCACTTCCTGTAACATCTTCTTCATCCCCGCATCTCGCATGTAAAAGCTCAAATTCGGTTGTTGCCAAAGTTCATCTTCCGTAAGCCATAACATGCCTTCCGTTTCATAATCGCCAACAAAAGGTTCGATTGTTTTTACTTTTGCTGTAAATACCGCCTTACAAAACGGAATTTCATCATGCACAATATAATAGGCAAACCATTTCACATCTTCAATACGCACAGTTGCTTCTTCATACACTTCTCGAACAGCGGCCTCTTCTAATGTTTCATCCACTTCTTGCTTGCCACCAGGGAATTCAACGCCACGACGGTGATGAATCGTGCACAGCCATTTCCCTTCATACTGCACAAGTACTAATACATGTTTTGGTTCCACCTCAAACGGTCCTTCATCAAATCGTAAATCCACTTGAAATCCATTTTCATCTGTAAATGTAAACATCGTTGCACTCATCTCCTATTCATTAGTAGTGTAGCGAACGATTGGCATACATTCAACTTAGAGAGTGGCTGCGCGTTGAAAAAATGGCAGCTGTTCAACGAATTTTTTCGCCTTGTCATCCCCAAATTCATGAATAAGTGCGTAGATTTTTTGAAGTCGGCGATCGATATCATGATTGGCTTTGTCCATATGATACGGTATGCAAGGTAAATGTGCTCGGAACGCATTGGAAGCTTCTAAATGTTGGATTTGATTAAAGAGTTTTGCAAATACACGTGCTTTTAAAGGCTCCATTTGTAATATAAATTCATACGCAGAGCCTGGATGGAAATTACAAGTTAAATGAGCAACCGATACATAGATTTTTTGTTTTTGCATAAATAACACCTCCACACATAAACTGTGCTATTTCAGTATTTAATATGCATAATTTTACTTTTCTAACGAATAAAAAATGGCATTTGGACGCGAAGTCAAATGCCATTTTTTCGTTTAGTTTTATTTATTTCCCTAAAAACGCATTCAACATCCATGCGTGCTTTTCTAGGCTTTGATAATTAGCATTTAATAAATCTTCTGTACGATCATCGCCTTCTTCAGCCGCTGTTTCCATCGCTTTTTTCAATGCTTTCATAATGATTTGGAAATCGGCAATTGTCGTTTTCACCATTTCTTCTGTTGCTTCATTTCCCGTTGCTTCCTGTATAAGCGATAAGTTGAGATGCTCTTTTAATGTTGCTACTGGTTTGCCACCTTTAGATAAAATACGTTCTGCCATTTCATCTAAGTTTAATGTAACCTCATTGTACAGTTCTTCAAATTTTTCATGTAATGTAAAAAATGACGGCCCAGTTACATACCAATGATAGTTATGTAATTTTGTGTAAAGGACAGACCAAGTTGCTACTAATTCATTTAATTCGGAATTTAATGCTGTTTTCGTCATGTTAATCACTCCATCTTTTTTTCTTCATACAAAATGATTGGAAAGGTACACCACACGCACCATTCCGGTCTTTAGTGGTTTCACTAAATCACATCATCTACCCATATAATACCTCTCCCACATATATCCTGTTGTGACAATTTGTCGACATTATCCTGTCCTATTCATTATTTCCCTTCTAATAAAATTCAAACATTCAAAATTCAACGTTTAGTCAAATTTCCAGCAAATTTTTATTGTAAAATGGAGTAAGTTCTTCCATATAAGGAGTGAGGATTTTGCCGATGTCATTAATTATTATTTTTTCCTTTTTAGTTATCATCCTAATAACTGGGCTTTTTCTCTTCGCAGTCAATACAGGATACCGCGTAAAGCATACCATTGATGAAATTTCGCATGATCCTATTATTACCGAGAGTAAAAAAGACCAAAATTAATGGATTTCGTCTATTATAATAAAATGAGGTG
The DNA here is from genome assembly GCF_050272495.1 of Solibacillus cecembensis. Lineage (NCBI taxonomy): Bacteria > Bacillati > Bacillota > Bacilli > Caryophanales > Caryophanaceae > Solibacillus > Solibacillus cecembensis. Next base: position 185,887 of record NZ_JBNNMF010000005.1, read on the forward strand.
AAATGATGAGTTTACCAATCGTACTTATTATTATAGTTACAATTATGGGGATTTTTGCATTCGCGATTTTCTTCCTCGCTAAGAAAAACAATGTCTCTATGAAGCAAACTGTCGATGCAAGTCCTGTACGTGCCTACAAAAATGGAGAGCAGGAAAAGAATTGAAAAAGCTATTTATTGGGCTCATTCGCATTTATCAAAAGTATTTATCACCAATGAAGCCCCCCTCTTGCCGCTTTCACCCTACTTGTTCCCACTATGGGGTTGAGGCAATTGAAAAGCATGGTGCAATCAAAGGCTTCATTATGACGGTTATCCGCATATTAAAATGCCAGCCGCTTCACCCAGGTGGTTTTGATCCAGTCCCAGATAAATGGCCTTCAAAAAAAAGTAAGTAACGTTATACGAGCATTTCCCCGTACAAACTATGCGGGGAAATGTAAGATAGCTCGTTCTATCCATCAGTTTTGGCTTTCTATCCACCACTTTTACATTTCTATCCGTATTAGCCATAAATACTAACGGTTACACAAAAAACAGCAACCCACATGATTTATTTGTAAGGGCTACTGTTTTTTTTATTGTGTTTTGGGCAACCATATTGTATGATTGAAAATGTCAAAAATATAAATCGTAACAATTACTATTTAGGGAGTTTTTTTATGAAAAAATTATTCGTTTTACTTTCGATGTTCGCTGTCTTATTAGCAGCTTGTAGTGCAGATGATTCGGCTACTTCAAATAATCAACCCGCGGACAATCAATTATCCGTTTACACAACGGTTTACCCACTGCAATACTTCACAGAACGCATTGGTGGGGAGTTTGTTCAAGTTTCTTCTATATACCCTGTTGGCGCAAACGAACATACATTTGAACCGACACAAAAGAATATGATGGATTTAGCAGATGCCGATTTATTTTACTATATTGGATTAGGCCTCGAAGGTTTTGTTGAAAACGCAGAAAAAACATTAGCAAAAGAAGACGTGAAATTCGTTGCCACTGCTGCAAGTGTAACGGAAGAGCAACTTGATATTTCAACGGGTCACTCGCATGAAGAAGAGACTAACGAAGCGGGACATGGACATCAAGAACATGATGCACATGTTTGGCTATCTCCTATCATTTCTCAGGAATTAGCCCGTTCTATTAAAGATGAGTTAGTAGCAGCTTTACCAGAGCAGGAAGCGCTATTCAACAAGAACTATGAACAGTTAGTAGGCGAGCTAAACGAACTGAATGGCGAGCTAGAATCCATGGCCGCCACAACTGCCAAAAAAACATTTTTCGTATCGCATGCAGCATTTGGTTATTTAGCGGGTCAATATGGCTTAACGCAAGTTTCGATAGCGGGATTAAACTCTCAAAGTGAGCCTTCTCAAAAAGAATTAACAGCAATTGTAGATTTAGCAAAAAAGGAAAACATTCACTATATTTTCTTCGAGCAAAATGTTTCATCTAATTTAACGAAAATTATTCAAAAAGAATTAGGTGCCGAAACGTTAATCTTGCATAATTTAAGCGTCCTGACAAAAGAGGATGTCGCCAATAATGAAGATTACTTTACGCTTATGCGAAAAAATATGAGCGCGTTAACAAAAGCACTAGCGCACTAATTTTCCATTTAAAAAAGACATTTTGGTGAGAATCAAAATGTCTTTTTCATTTATTAGTAGATAAATCGTTAGTTAAATCATCATTAAAAATCGTTCTTTATGTTGTTGAAACTGAATTTTAGCGATAGCTATCACTTTCAATGTGGCTAAATCCATTTGATACATTTTTTTATCTTTTTCGCTAATAAAGTAAAATTGGTTTTTAATCGTGAACGCCTGATTCGCTACTTGAAAACCTTTGTATTTCTCACTTTTTGCCGCTGGATATTCATCTTGCTCCCAAAAATGCGTTTTAGCCATTTGCTTATCTGTTAACATGAAGTATTTATAGCGAACCTCATCATTTTTGTTGCCAATCGGGTCGTCCCATGTCGGATCCACATGATACCATTCACCACTTACTTTAGCTAAAATCCATGCATGGCGCTCATTATTAGAGTAGCCTTTGACGTATTTAGCCTCTACATTTAATTCTTCTAGCATTTTATACATAAGTAAAGCATATGCCTGACAAACACCTTTTTGCTCCGTTAAAAATGTATAAGTTGTATACTGACTATTTTTTGTATTGCTTGAGTAACTTCCATTTAATACAATATAATCATGCACGGCTTTCACTTTTTCAAATTCTGTCGCGCCTTTTTTAATAATTTCCGGCAAAATTTTATCTACTTCCGCATTGACGTACAATTCCTTTTTTTGATCGGTCAAATAGGTCATATTAAAAGTAATCGTTCCCTTATTCCCCGTATACTTCATCTTCATTTCCCATTTTGAAGTGTTTTCATAAATATATTGATGTTCTTTCCGAATCTCATCCATCGTCTTTTTAAGTACTGTTTTTAATTTTGCAAAATCCCCTTCATAAGAAAAAGTAAAATTTTTATTATAATTTCCCATCTGTTTTAAAATGTCATCTTTTAGAGTTTTCTCAGTAGAAATTTGATCAGCATACACTATATTTGTCTCAAAAACACTCCATACAGTCGGTAAAGTACTCATGAATAATAATGTTACTAACAATAAACGTATTAGCATTTTCATAAAGTGGAACCTCCAAATGGTATATCAGTCAGCTTTGCAATCATTTTCCCCATCAAGTAGCTGCAATAAATTTCTTCTTACTAATTTATTCGAACCATTACGCGGTAATTCATTTACAAAATAGATCGATTTCGGTATTTTATAATTCGCAAGGCTTCGTTTACAAAAGTCGATGATTTCCTGCTCTGTCACGTCATTTCTCTTCACAACAAAAGCAATCGGAATTTGTCCCCATTTTTCATGCGCAATCCCACAAACCCCAGCTTCTTTTATCGAAGGGTGCGCTAAAAGACAATTCTCGATTTCAGCCGGATAAATATTTTCACCACCTGAAATAATTAAATCCGCGCGTCGATCCACAACATATAAATAACCGTCCTCATCTAAATAACCTAAATCCCCCGTATGCAGCCAGCCGTCTACCGTTGTCGGCGTGTCTTTATATTTTCCGATATAACGCGGAGTAACATGGGGACCACGAATTAATATTTCACCAATTTCTTCGCCTTGCTGCTTGGCAATTTGAATTTGATTAAAAAATAATGGCTTCCCTGCTGAACCAAGGTGATTCATTGCATCCTCATTTGCCAAAGTAGCTGTTTGAGAGGCCGTTTCTGTCATCCCATACGTTTGCGCAACAGGAATTTCTAATTTGCTGGCACGTTTTAAATAATCCACCGGCACGGGTCCACCACCTGCAAGCATCGTCGTAAACTCGTGACTCGCCTTTTTACCTTGCAGCTCCATCTCCGTTAATATCGTTTCTAACGTCACAGCGACAACCGACATTTTCGTAACCGTGCCTTCGATAATTTCCTCTGCACATTGTTTGCCATCAAATTTTTCATATAAACGTATTTTCATGCCGTATAATAACGACCTCACAACAATTGAAAAACCACTTATATGAAAAATCGGTACCGTACAAAGCCATGTATCTTGCTCTTTTATGCCTAAATTTAATGCGGAACTAAGGGCACTCGCGCTATGATTGCCAACCGTTTGGCAAACGCCCTTTGGAAAGCCTGTCGTTCCAGACGTATACATAATGGTCATCGCAAATTGCTCGTACCATTCCTGCGCGATGTCAAAGGGTTGCTGTTGTTTTTGCACAAGCTCTGAAAATCGAATAATCCGCGCATCTGTTTGAAGTTTTACGATTTCGTCATCATGCACTATAATCGCATCTACTTCAGCATCTTCTATTTGATACGCTAATTCTTGCTTAGAAAGGCGACTATTTAACATAACCATTTCACATTGTGCTTGCATGCAACTATAAATGACTTGTATAAGCTGTGGGGTAGATGGTGCTAAAATCGCGACCCGCTTCCCATTTGTTAATCCAAAAGCATTTAATTGATACGCCATTTTTACTGATTGCTCATACAGCTCTTGGAATGTCCATTGTTGCCCATGAAAACTTAAAGCAATTCGGTTCGGCGTTAAATAAGCGCGTTGTTTAATCCAGTTTGGTTGCATTGTTTTCCTCAACTTTCTTATCCCTTATTTATATTCATCTGCGTCGTTGCTCATTCATACGTTTATTTTTTACATTCTATTCCAAAAGAAAAGAGCACACAAAGTGTATGCTCTTTTCGTGATGTATGCTAACCCATCAAGGGAAACGTGGGAATTGACCGAAATCAGGTTTACGCTTTTCTTTGAATGCGTCACGACCTTCTTTTGCTTCTTCCGTTGTATAGTATAAAAGTGTCGCGTCACCAGCTAATTGCTGGATACCTGCTAAACCATCTGTATCTGCGTTCATTGCAGCTTTTAAGAAACGTAATGCAGTTGGTGACATTTCAAGCATTTCTTCACACCATTTTACTGTTTCGTCTTCTAATTGCTCGTATGGTACCACCGTATTAACTAAGCCCATATCAAGTGCTTCTTGTGCATCATATTGACGACATAAGTACCAAATTTCACGTGCTTTTTTATGGCCAACGATACGTGCTAAATAGCCTGAACCGTAACCAGCGTCAAATGAACCTACTTTTGGACCTGTTTGTCCGAAACGAGCATTTTCAGCAGCAATCGTTAAGTCACATACAACATGTAATACGTGACCACCGCCGATTGCATAACCTGCAACCATTGCCACTACTGGCTTTGGAATTTTACGGATTAATGTTTGTAAATCTAAAACATTTAAACGTGGAATATTATCTTCGCCTACATAACCGCCGTTACCACGAACTTTTTGGTCGCCGCCTGAACAGAATGCATGTTCACCTTCACCAGTTAAAATAATTGTACCTACACGCTCATCATCACGTGCACGTGTAAATGCGTCGATCATTTCCGCTGTTGTTTTTGGGCGGAATGCGTTGCGTACTTCTGGACGGTTAATCGTAATTTTTGCGATCCCGTTATAAAACTCATACTTAATATCTTCATACGTATGTAATGAAGTCCATAAACGTTGCTTAGTCATCGTCATTTCCCCTTAGTCATTTAAATTTATGAAATCGTTTCCTTTACTATTGTAGCAAACTTTATCGGATTTTCCACATGAATTGCATGTCCAACAGCTGGAACTATCATATGTTTTGCATTTGGCAGTCGCTGTTGCATTTGTTCATTCAACGTGATAAATTTCTGATCCAATTCACCTGTAATTAATGTAACAGGAACCGCAATTTTTTTCAGTTCGTTCAAAAGTGCCGGCATGACACCTGTACCCATCCCGCGCAAACTATTGGCCAAACCAATTTCTCTTTGCATCATTCGTTCATTTCGTATTTCAGCTTGAACGGCTTGTGGCAAATTTTTTTGTGAAGCGAAAAGAGGAATGTTCTCCCACTTGTCAATAAACGATTGCAAACCGTAGTGAACAATTTTATCGGCTAACGTATCATCTGCATTTTTTCGAGCGAGTCGTTCAGCTTGTTCTTCAAGCCCAGGTGATGCACTTTCTAAAATAAGCTGTGCGACACGCTTCGGGTAACGCGCTGTATAACTTAATGCAACACGTCCCCCCATCGAATAACCGACAAGTGTAAACGTCCGAACTACTAGCTGCTCAAACAGATCTTCTAGCAATTGAATTTGCGCTTCCATTGAATAAGCATCTACCGTTTGTGGCGCTGCACTTTGCCCATGCCCGACCAAATCTATCGTAATGATTTTAACAGAAGTCGGTAGTTCCTTTACGACATGTTGCCACGTTTTTGTACTGCCTGTAAAGCCATGTAACAGCACGAGCGTATTTTTGGCCCCGTCATTAAAAACTTCTACATGCACCGCTTGCTCATTTACAATGAATCGAGCCATTCGTTTAGCACCTCTTGAATGCGGTTCCACAATGCACGATGTTCCGTCACATTATCCGCGCGATTCGTAAAGCCTTCAATAATTTTCACAGCGCTCTGTTTTGGTTGCTGTAATGCTGTGACAAGTTCATCGACATTCGAAGCCTTTTGATAGTCAAAGTTATACATAGCCGCTACTTGCTCGAATGTAAGTGCTGTTGGCGTACCGAATAAATCCTCATAATGTGCTTCCACCGATGCTTGCGGTAAATAGGAGAAGATCCCCCCACCGTCATTATTCATCACAATAACCGTTAAATCACACGGTTGATAGCGCGTTGCAATAAAGGCATTCACATCATGTAAAAATGCTAAATCCCCGATTAAGATATACGTTTGACGCTGAGGTCGCCCTTTGCTAAATCCAAGCGCCGTTGACATCACACCATCAATGCCATTCGTACCTCGGTTCGCAAACACTTGTAAATCTTTTTTAGAAGTAGTCAAAAACGTATCCAAATCACGAATTGGCATGCTACTGCTCACGAATAAATCTGCTTCATTCGATAAGTTTTCGAGCATTGCTTGCACCATAGCTCCTTCATCTGTCGCATCAGCTGCATATTTTTCGATAACATCTAATGCAAGCAAATCAGCCATTTTCCAAAATTGCGCAAACGGAGCCTCTGTTAATCGATTATCAATTGGCATGTCAGCTAACCATTGTCCAACAAGCGCTTGAATGAAATGGGTAGAAACATGTGTTGAATCACGGTACATTGGATCTTCATCTATAATGACATAGCTTTGTGGCTGGGCATGCTCAATAAATTTCATTAAAAACTTCGATACAGGCTGTGCGCCAAAGCGAATGACCGTTTGTGGAGCTACATTACGTTTAAATCGTTCATTTTTCATTAATGCATCATATGTAGAAATCGCATAAAGCTGGCAGTCTTCCGGTACTTCAGTACGCAAATTCGATAGACTCTCAATCATGACAGGCCATTGTACTTTACGAATGAAATCCCATAAATACGACGTGTCCGTACCAAGTGGTAATTCCCCTACAATAATTAACCCTGTACGCGTTTGGTTAATCATCTGCGCTAATTCTGAAATCGCAGTTTTTGAAGGTGCTAACTCACTTATATAGCTGCTAGCAAAAGTTGGTTTCGGTAAAGTTTCTTTAAAATCGATTAATAATGGTTCACGGAATGGGATATTGAGATGAACCGGTCCATACGGGGCAGTCATCGCAATATTGACCGCGCGCACGGTATGTCGTTCAATAAATGGCAATGTTTGTGGTGCATCATCTGGAATTGGGAATTCCGCCGACCATTTTACATTTTCACCGTATATGCGTACTTGATTAATCGTCTGTGGTGCACCCACTTCACGTAATTCATGTGGACGATCCGCCGTTAAAACAATGAGTGGCACACGCGCATATTTTGCCTCGATAATCGCTGGGTAGTAATTTGCTGCTGCTGTGCCAGACGTACACAAAAGCACGACTGGTTTTGCTGTAGATTTCGCTAAACCTAGTGCATAAAAAGCTGCCGCACGTTCATCTACTTGTCGGTGCATTTGAAACGCTTCTGTTGATGCAAACGCATAGGCAAGTGGTGTCGAGCGTGACCCTGGACTAATGACAACATTTTTAACACCTGCTTGTACAAGCGTTGCGACAATTTTATATACATAATTCGTTAAAACTTCACGTTCATTCATGTAATTGTCCCCCTAAAGCGCGTAACATTGGACGGAACTTCACCAGCGTTTCGTCATACTCTGAAGCTGCGTCAGAATCCGCTACAATGCCGCCTCCCGCATATAAATAAGCCTTATCCTTCACTAAAGCAGCCGAACGAATTGCAACGGCAAACTCTCCGTTACCATCTGCGTCCAACCAACCAATTGGTGCCGCATAAAGTCCGCGATTCATCGGCTCATATTTTCGAATCATTTCGAGTGCCTGCATTCTTGGAACACCACCGAGAGCTGGAGTAGGGTGCAAATGCTTTACGAATTGTAAAATCGTCGCATCATCTTGTAACTTCCCTTCTACCGGTGTATATAAATGCTGGATATCTCTTATTTTCAGCAATTTTGGATCGTTTGGCACTTTAACATCTGAGCAATTTTTTTCGAATGTTTCTGTAATCATTTCCACTACATAATGATGCTCACCGCGATTTTTTGTATCATTTAATAAGCTTTGACCAAGCGCCTCATCATCTTCTGCTGTTTTGCCGCGCTTAATCGAACCTGCGACACACGAAGAATAAGCTAGACCATTCTCGACTTTCACTAATCGTTCAGGAGATGCCCCGTAAAACAGCATGTCCTGATGCTCTAACCCAAATAAATAGCTATTTGGCTGTTCATTTTCAACATGCGATAAAATTTGATGTGATGAAATGGCTTGCTCAAATTGCAACGCTAATGAACGTGCAATGACCACCTTTTGCGCCTCATTTGCTTTAATTAAATCCGTTACTTGATCAATGGATTGTAAATAAGCCTCTTTATGTGGTTCCCCGTAGCTAATCATCGACGGCTTTGCATACGTTTTTACTTCATTCAGATGTGCTACCTGAATGAATGCATCACGCTCTTTTCGTAAATTGTCAAAAAGCGATTCACTATTTTCATCTTCTGTCATTAAATGAATCGTTACATACACTTTGTCATTACGAATGACTAATTGATGCGTGGCCACTGTAAAATAACTTTGAGGGAAATTTGACCATTCCCCGGATACTTCGTTTTTTGGATCAAACGTAAAGCCACCAAATAAAATCGGCTGTAATTCCTGTTCTTCTTGAACAATTTGGTTCGTCAATTTTTTCCATTCATGCTCTACATGATCGAAACGATTTTCACCATCGTTATTTTCGATTACATAGGCATGTCCTAAGCCAACTAATGTAAACGTTTTTTCACGATTTTGCCAATAAAATCGACGTTTCCCGTAAAGCGATTCACCCGCCGCAAAAAAAGTCAACGCTGATAAATGGCTTACCTCTATTGTTTCCATATAAAAACTTCGCTTCGAATTTAAGCCTACTTCTATCTCAGTGGCATTGTACCACTTGTGTTGCATGAAAATTCCCTCCGTCACGTTGCATATTCACTAAGTTTGTTCGTTCATTATTTTAATCAATTATTCACTTATTTACGTTCGCCCTGTAAATAATGTCTTTCCTATCATACCATTTTTCAAACAAAGGTTGTATGGATAAGCTATTGCCCTTTTCATTTTGTTTACGTTCAATTAGAAAAGTGGGGATATTGATTAGAGTATGAAGCTGAATACTTTATGTCAAAAATCATTGGAGTGAATACACGTTTTAAACTAAGGCTTGATAACGACAATTCTATTGGCATCATTTTTACTTACTTCCCATAATAGATTAAGAACAAGGGAAAATTGATACCCTTTCCTGTTATTCACTAAAAAATCCAGCCACTTGTGCAAATTTCGCACGAGTAGCTGGATTTTTATATAGTACTAATTTTCATACTTCATCGGAATGATCTACACATGTAAGTGCTGTCGGAATCACTTCTAACCGCCCAAATGAGATTTCCTCATTGCATACGATACAACGGCCATAGGTTCCTTCTTCCATTGCCTTTAAAGCGAGTTGTATTTTTTCAATTTCTTCTTCTTTAAAATCATCCATCGTAATTTCTGTCGTTACGATTGTTAAGTCCGTAGCAGCATCCGCCGGGTGTGTTTCTACCGATGATAGCTCCGAGTTTTCCGCAGTTGGCACCTCGTGAATATGCGCTTGTAAATTTGCTAATTCATCCGTTAACTGTTTTTTAAATTGTTTTAATTGATTTGCATCCATTTCTAGCCCCCCTAATCCCTCTATTTATTTCCTATATTTTCGATTTTAAACATAGCTAGGGAATTAGAAGGTTATGCTGTATACAGCGTTACTTTACATATTCTAAAATCGCATCATGTAAAAATTGCGTTGTGCCCTTACCAACTCTATCATCATAATATGCAGTGAAACGTTCATCGTGTAAATACATTTGCGCTAGGCCTGCATGCGCTTGCGGCGTATACTTTGCCCAATAAAAGCTGAGCCAACGTTTATGCAATTCTGCTACTTCCATTGCAACTTCAGCGCTTGCATCTCCACCCACCATTGCTTCCTTTAAGCGCTCAAACAGCATTTGTTCTAGTTGGTTAACCGATTCATATTGTTCTTCTGTCATATTTTTCAATTTACCGTAGCTTGCTAAAACTTGCTCTTCCCCATATTTCCCACGAATTTCTTCCCCGTACTGCTTGTCATTATCTTCAATCATCTTATTTTTAAACGCCTCAAACTTTTGTTCATTCGTCATCACTTTTTCCCCTTCCATTACTTGAATCGTATTTTGTATTGTTATAATTAAACCATCTAAATAATTGCGTTTTTGCTCTAGCATTTCATGTTGTTTCCTAAGTGCTTCATTCACATTAAAATCCGGTGCATCCAATATTCGCTGAATTTCTTCTAGTTTAAAATCCAACTCTCGATAAAATAATATTTGTTGCAGTCGGTCAATGTCGGTCACATTATATTGACGATAGCCATTGTCTCCCGTATCAGACGGGGTCAACAAGCCAATTTCATCATAGTACCGAAGCGCCCGCTTACTCAGCCCAGACAGCTTTGCTAATTCATTAATCAGCATTTTCATCACCTCTATGTTGTACTATAAAGGATAACGTAACGAGAAGGTCAAGGGGGGATGAAATTTATTTTTGCACCAAATAGAAATGGACATTTTACTCCAAAAGAAACAACTTAACTATTCTTGAAATCACAAAAAACGCCACATACGATTTAGACGTATGTAGCGTTTTTCTTATTATGTATGATGACCCGTACGGGATTCGAACCCGTGTTACCGCCGTGAAAGGGCGGTGTCTTAACCGCTTGACCAACGGGCCTTCATTCTATGGCGGAGAAGGAGGGATTCGAACCCTCGCACCGCTTACGCGATCTACACCCTTAGCAGGGGCGCCCCTTGAGCCACTTGGGTACTTCCCCACAGAATAAAAATGGCTCCGAAGGTAGGACTCGAACCTACGACCAATCGGTTAACAGCCGATTGCTCTACCACTGAGCTACTTCGGAATAATTATGATACTTTAATGGTGGGCCTAAATGGACTCGAACCATCGACCTCACGCTTATCAGGCGTGCGCTCTAACCAGCTGAGCTATAGGCCCTTAAAATAATTGGAGCGGGTGAAGAGAATCGAACTCTCATCATCAGCTTGGAAGGCTGAGGTTTTACCACTAAACTACACCCGCATATATGGTGGGTCAGGACGGAATCGAACCGCCGACACTTAGAGCTTCAATCTAATGCTCTACCAACTGAGCTACTGACCCATAATACTTAAATATAAAATGGCGGTCCCGACCGGGATCGAACCGGCGATCTCCTGCGTGACAGGCAGGCATGTTAACCGCTACACCACGGGACCATTTGGTTGCGGGGA
>NZ_JBNNMF010000006.1:0-47156 GCF_050272495.1 Solibacillus cecembensis
AATCAACAGTAAAACTATTATCGTGGACGCTACACATACGAAAGCACGCTATAATCAAAAATCACCAAAAGAGTTTTTAATGGAGAAATCGAAAATTGTACGAAAAGCTGTGTATCAATTTGATGAATCGATGAAGGGGAAATTCCCACCTAAATCCACTTCTAACGAAATTGTAGATGAATTAACGTATTGCGAAGAAGTCATTTCAATAATTGAAAAAGAATCTAACCTAGTCAATTTTCCAGCGATCAAAGAAAAGTTAAATGTATTGAAAGAAGTCGTAGAAGACTATACAGAACAGCTCGATTACTCTGCTGATCCAGACGCACGGGTTGGTCATAAGACAGAAGACTCTTCTTTCTTCGGCTATAAAACGCATATCGCAATGAATGACGAACGATTAATCACAGCCGCAATCGTGACAACGGGTGAACAAAGTGATGGAAAATATCTACAAGACTTAATTGAAAAAAGCTTGGAAACAGGTATGGAAATTAAAACAGTACTTGGGGATACAGCTTATTCAGAAAAAGGGAATATTCGTTATGCAAAGGACAATCAACTTGAACTTATCTCCAAATTAAATCCGGTGATTACGCATGGTCATCGTACAAAGGAAGAAGAATTTGAGTTTAATAAAGATGCAGGTATGTATGTGTGTAAAGCTGGTCATATGGCATTTCGAAAAGAAAGTGATGGAAGACGGGGCAGACGAGAGAAAGGGAAGAATTCTAGAATAAAGTATTTTTTTGATATTGAAAAATGCAAGGTCTGTCCGTTTCAAAAAGGTTGTTATAAGGACGGTGCAAAAAGCAAGTCCTATTCCGTGACAATTAAATCGACTGAACATAAAGATCAAGAGGCGTTTCAAAATAGCGAAGAATTTAAAAAGAAGGCAAAAGCCCGCTATAAAATTGAGGCGAAGAATAGTGAATTGAAACATAGACACGGGTATGATGTAGCCACGTCCGCGGGTCTATTTGGCATGCAAATACAAGGAGCGATGGCTATATTTGCAGTTAATCTAAAAAGAATTAGGACATTGATGAGGGAATCGGAGTAAGAAATATGAAGGAAAAAGACGCTATTTTGTTCGAATCGAACAAAATAGCGTCTTTTTTAATTTACGTTCGCCAATGGGATATAAAAAACGCAAGTTTTTCAGTGCCCTCTTCAATTGAATAGGGGGTGTTTTGGTTTCTTATGAATTGTAAGTACCCAAATGACGCTTCGGGAACTTAAAACCAATAAAATCCACTTGTGGTAGTATTAAAGTGACTTTTTTAATAATATTAAATGGGGTGGAATTTTTGAAAAAATATTTTTACATAAGCATTTTATTAGGTTCATTGGTTTTATCAGGTTGTATTAATGATGAAGCTGATAACACAGAACCTACAGCAGAATCGTTGGTTACTGAACGTTCCAAAATAATTAACGAAGAGGATAATACTAAAATGACAGAAGAAGTAAAAGAAGTTGGAAAAAAGGAACCTGTTATCTTAGATGTCACGGATATGGAGAAAGTAGCACCAATAAGAGGTTTTTATCCTATTGCGATTGATTCAGAGATAACGTCACCTATAGGTCAAAGTGAATCTTATTTTACTCATTTGGGTGATAGTCCATTTAAAATAACCTTATCAAATATTGGTACTGAAAGTTTTTTATACAAAATTCAAAATCTAGATAAAGAAACAAATGTAGCAAGGGGTATTTTAAAAAGTAATGAAAGTTATGAGAAGATATTTGACGGATTCGCTGAAGGCGCTTATCTCATATCTTACCTAGTGGAAGAAGAAGGGTATCCTATGGATATAAAACTAAAGGTAAAGGTAAAGGTAGAGTTTCTTTACTAACTAATTTGGTTTTTAAGATGAAAATACAAAATTTTGTTCAACTAACTGTAGCATTAGTGAAACAAGGTTTTATAAAGTATACATAACTAAACCTAATAACGTTCCCAAACGCAAGCTTGGTAACATTTCAAACAGCGACAAACACTGATTTAACAGTGTTTGTCGCTGTTTTTATTAGAAAATAACGCTCTGAGACGCTGCGAAAAATAATTTTAAAGAAGACTGTTCGATCCAATTGTTCTGAATGGCTGTAACATATAAATAGACTCTCAATGAAATGTTACCAAAGGACGCTTTGGGAATGTTTATAAAGGGATTTAAGAGTGTTTTATTGAAAAGTATAGTTAGTAACAACCAAAATATTGAAAGTTAATATTTATAGAGGGAGTAAATATGAATAATATTAATGAATTAGAAGAAAGAATTAAGTATATTGAGAAAAAAGTTAATCACATTGATCGGCTTGATAGAACAGCCTATGAATTACAGCAAAAGTTAAATAAAACAACAGAATTATTAATTAGAATTATTGAGATGAACGAACAGATTGATAAAAATGATTTAGATTATCTACTTCTAAAATTAAGTGTAGATCCTATGAAATACCATGAAATCCCTTTATTAATCACTAAAACAGGAAGTACGTATAAATATACTGGCAAATATCCAAACTTCTACGAATTCCACCAAAACCTAACGGATACACTTTCTCTAACCGAAGAAGATAAAAAAGACTTTTCAATTGAAGTAACGGAAAACCTGTTAAAAAAATTTATGAAAATTGAAGTTGAAGGTAACTTTCTACTCTTACCAGTATGTGAAAAAATTCTTTTAACAAAATGATTTGGATTGTGGAGATTTCGACTCATTTACAGAATATACAAAAGAAGAGGTTTAGTTAGATTGTGAAACATTGCACTTAAACTAACGGGGGCTTTACTTCAAGAAGGGGTAAAGCCTTTTTTCTTATTGAACTAAAGGAGCAGGTTAGTTTAATAAGGACGATTCCAAGTTTGTATAGAACTAAGATGTTTAAGGTGCTAGATTATTAAAATCAACTGGAAAGTGCGTTTAAAACACAAGCTGTAAAGACAAGGACCAAGATGACTTAATTGTCATCTTGGTCCTATGCTACGTTATACTGAATTAACAATACGATCGCAAAACGTATAATAAAAGAGTCTCTAAATTATCTAACTAGCAGGGAAGACATATATCACCATTTAGTGTGTAGAGGAGTAGGCCCTGCATGCGATGGGAAGAGCGGTAGTACTTCCTCTGCCAACTCTTGAATCACATCAGCAGGTGGTCGGCTCGAAAACTGAATTCCGAGCGCTGCGTGGTTGACACCAACTGCCTCCCATTCTTTCAAAAGTTCAATCAAACCCTTTCGGCCTGTCCGTAAAATATATCCGCCACGGATCGGTGTTCTTGGATAATCGGGATCTTCCACAAGATCAATCCATTCATTAGTCATGTGCGGCTTGAATAATCCGTCTGGTATTTTTTTACGCCAGGAGTCTATTTTTTCCGAGAGCCTCTGGGGACCAGATGCATCTGCTGTTGCTCCAGGATAAGTGAGCCAACCATCGCTATTTTCCGCGATCCAGCCAACCGATTGTTGGCTGGATCCTGTAACAATAAGTGGAATATCACCGGTTGCAGGTTTAGGAAGCATTTCTACCCCCTTAACTTGCCCAAGCGACGATTGAATTGAAGGTCGCTGATGTCGAATGAGATTGCGGAAAAATTCAACTGTCTCCCGAAACCGCACATCACGGTGGTTAGCATCGATTCCGTAAGCCGGAAATTCTATTGATCGGTCACCTGAAGCAATTCCAAGAATAAGACGCCCACCGGACAGCACATCGATAGATGATGCTGATTTTGCCAAGTCCATGGGATGGCGTAGCGTGAAAATTGCACTTCCTGTTGCTAAGGATACATTCTTTGTCCTCGCAGCAAGATATGCTAAATAGACAAATGGATCGAAGACCTGTCCAGCATCCCCAAAATTAGGATCGAACAGGGGTACATCCCGTACCCAAATTGATGCAAAGTTCAGTTGATCGATCATTTCCACGATATCAGCTTGACCTTTTAAGTCATCCATCTGACCTGTATAGAACTTAATCGGCAGGAAAATACCGATTGTGAGTTTATTTGGGGCGAACATCCGGCGATAGCCTGGGTGTTCGTTGAACTTTCCTAATGTTAAAGTTGATTGCTGTCTCTCATGATGAGATTCTTTATTCTTTGATTTTGTTTCCAATTCATTCTCCTCCTAAACATTGGGTAAACCAATCATCAGATACAGGCACGCTGTTCCTTTACCATACGAGAGTTAACTACAGTCGTATATTTCTCTGGTAATGATATAATTGTAATAATCAACTGGAACTGTGAGTAGTGACAAATCTAAATGTAATTATGGGGTCAGTTTAGAGAGTAAAAGGAGGCTATCATGATCGAAATTACGTTATTACTAAAGGAAAAGTCTGAAGAGCCGTTATATTTCCAATTATATCAGCACATCAAAAAAGATATTATAAGAGGCAAACTGTCAGCTAAGACACGATTGCCTTCTATCCGTGCGCTTTCATCACATCTCCATATTAGCCGCAATACAGTAGAATCGGCCTATCACAGATTGATAGACGAAGGATATGTTCAAAGTAGACCAAGGAGTGGTTTATATGTAGTCGAATTGGAGTTGGACAAGTTACCTACGCTGTATTCAAATAGAAAAAAGCCTGTTAAATTAATCGAACTGGACATTGCTCCAATTCAATATGATTTTAGATATGGTGATGTGGATATTGCACACTTTCCGATTGCTACTTGGCGCAAGTTATCTAATCTAAGCTTACAACCCGAACAAGTGGAGTTGTTCTCTTATGGGAATCCTCAAGGGGAACAAGGTCTTCGTGTAGAAATTGCTAAATATCTGTATGATTCCAGGGGGGTAAACTGCTCACCTGATCAAGTTATTATAGGAGCAGGCATTCAGTATCTGCTTAGCATGTTATCTAGTTTAATGGGAAGTAATAACAACAACATTGCGATTGAGGAACCAGGCTACGATGGAGTTCGTACGATTTTTCGAAATAATGGATTCAGTATCAATCCTATACTTTTAGATAAGGATGGTCTTAACATTGACAAGTTATATGAGAGCAAATCTAGGATTGTCTATATTACCCCATCTCACCAGTTTCCATACGGAATGGTCATGCCAATCGCCAAAAGAATACAATTACTTAAATGGGCGCAAGACCTAGATGGCATTATCATTGAAGATGATTATGATAGCGAGTTTAGATATGTCGGGAAACCAATTCCTTCTCTCCAGAGTCTAGATGCAAATCAACGTACTGTCTATCTTGGAACATTCTCCAAATGTCTTCTGCCCTCTCTGCGCATCGCTTATATGATACTGCCTCCAGACTTAATGGCACTTTATAATAAGCAAGATTATAGATTGTATGATCAAACAGTATCATGGTTTCATCAGAAGACGCTAGAACTGTTTATGAGTAAAGGGCATTGGGAAGCTCACATTCGTAAAATGCGGAATGTATATCATAAAAAACAATCCAATCTGATTGAGACGATTCGGGAGTTAATGGGTGAAAAGGTTACGGTAATAGGAGAGAATGCTGGGCTGCATATTTTATTGCGTGTACATAACGGTATGGATGAAAAGGAGTTAATTAGAGCGGCAGCTCAAAAAGGAGTAAAGGTTTATCCTGTATCCCTCTATTGGGAGAATCAAACCCAGGCTGAGGCGTCAATGGTGCAAATCGGTTTTGGCGGATTAAGCAATGAAGATATCGTTTTGGGGATTCATTCTCTTTTCCGAGCTTGGTTTTAACCAGTCAATACTAGCCATCTTGGTAGATAAAAAACCAAATAAAGTATGCAAAGTAAAAAGGGCATTTAGAGCAAATTGATAATTTATAAAACGAATGGTTGAAAATTAGAAATACAATTTTTGCATTAGAAGATTAAACCGTACTTCGACCAAAATGTGCAATAGAAAAAAAGGACTTCTTCAACTAACGGGGGCTTTAGTTGAATAAGGATTGCTGATGTAGCCTTTTAATTAAGATTGATAATTTACAACAAAGTTCGATAATATATAATAAAGATTGATTACAATCATCTCCCCTCTAGAAATTTTTTAGTTGGGAGATGATTTTTTGAATTATGCTATTACAAGATATTGAGTTATTGGGAGTTAGAAGATGAAAAATAAAAAAAAAGAAAAGCAGGATGGTTTTTTTAAAGAAATTCTAAGTCAGCTTGGGGGCTATATCTTAATAGAAATCGTTTGGAACATTATTTGGAACATCATACTATTCATTCCAAGAATGGTAATTCGCCTAATAAAGAGTATTTGGTGAAGAGTTAGTGAAAATAGCGCTACCGGGGGCTTTAGTGAAAGTCCGTTGAGCTGCTTAAGCGTCTTTTTTTCTTCTTCAACTAACGAAGCAGTTTAGTTGATCAAGAATGAAACGAAATAGATGTCTAAACGAATAATTAGGTAGAGGGGGCATAATTTTGAAGTACTTTCTACTTGGAATAGGTTTATCACTAATCGGAATTTTAATATCAATATTTCTTTGGGGAATTGATAAAGCATATTTAGTTACAGGAAGTATAGGTTTCATCTTTATCGGTATATCGATGGTAATGTCAGGTTCAATTGCTAGTGGAGACAGAATGAGGGCAAATTTCGCTAATGAATCAGCAGAAGACAGAAAGGAAAGAACCAGAATAACATTAACCTCGATGCTTCTCGGTTTACCCAGCGTTTTAACAGCCGTTTTACTTTATTATTTAATTACCTAAAATTTGAGGTTTTCGATTATGCTTTTCAAATAGGGAGAACTTTTCGTTATTAAGCTACCGGGGGCTTTTCTTGAAAATCATTGAGTTGCTTTTGCAGCTCTTTTTTTCCTTAATGAACTAACGCAGCAGGTTAGTTGAATAAGACAAAAACAATTCTGATTTATAACAGTCTTACAAGAGAATAAAAAGGAGATGTGTTTATGAAACCATTTATGTTACATCATAAATTTGCTTGGCTGCCTACCAAATTACAGTACCGCAAAACCTATTCGATAGGATTTAAAGGTGTAGCACACGAAAGTTTTACCTTTAAGCTAACGAAGAATAGTACGCACGTTATTTTTAAAAATAACAGTAGGGAGATTGTTGTTAGTAAACGAGAACTGAAGAGTTATTTTAAAGATGGATGTTTAGAATTTTTAGCTGTTCAATATGAGTAATTTTAAATATAGGGTATTCCACTAATTACTAGTAATAAACAAAAAAAATCATACTTAAACTAACGGGGGCTTTAGTTTAACAAGTCCATCATTTCGATGGTCTATTTTTACGTCCAAAACATTAATGATCTATTGTGAAATGTTCAACTTAATCTAACGATGTAGGTTAGCTTTACAAGTTTTAAATTCAATGGTTTAAAGTTATAGAGCATTTCTTTGAATGAGGAATGCTTTTTATTTTTCGCTTAAAATATAAATTATCAATAAAAATTTCTTATTTATTAACAAAAATTTATTGATATTCGATAAAATATGTATTAAAATCAAAATAAGATTAAATAAGTGAGGTGTTTTTTATGGAAAAAGTAACAACGTTGTTTTTAAAAATAGCTGTCATTCTTTTAGGAGTCCCAGTTCTTGCTCTGTGCATCTTTTTGGTACCGGAGATAGCGAATCTTGCAGAAGAATTGGTTCCAGAGTTTGCTTTTATAAAATATCTCGTTTTCATCGTTTTTGATGCATCGGCTATCCCATTTTACTTTGCTTTGTATCAGGCTTTCAAACTCTTACGCTATATTGACAAAAATGAAGCTTTCTCCGATTTATCTGTAAAAGCTTTAAAGAAAATCAAATACTGTGCCATCACTATCAGTACTTTGCATGTGCTAGTTTGGCCGCTCTACTATATCTTTGCGGAAGTAGACGACGCACCAGGAGTTATATTAGTCGGATTGGTTGTTCCTTTTGCTTCGATGGTTATCGCAGTCTTTGCGGCTGTTCTCCAAAAACTTTTACAAGAAGCAATTACTATCAAATCTGAAAATGATTTAACGGTCTGAGGTGAATAACAATGGCAATTATAATCAATATTGATGTGATGTTAGCAAAAAGGAAAATGAGCGTAACAGAACTTACAGAGAAGGTTGGAATAACAATGGCGAACCTTTCTATATTGAAAAATGGAAAGGCAAAAGCGATTCGATTCTCCACTTTAGAGGCAATTTGTAAGGCTTTAGAATGTCAGCCTGGAGATATTTTAGAATACAAAAGTGACGAGGACAGTTAAACATTTTGGAGGAAACTTAATATAACAATTATTAAGGGAGGTATAACTATGGACATTAACAATTTGATTATTGAAAATATTGATAACCCTCATGAGCTGGAGAGAATGTATAGAAAAGACCCGAAAGCTTTTAAAAATTCATTCTCACACGCATGGGAACAAAATCCTGATTCTCAGGTTCTTCGTGTTTGGTATGAAAGATTGCATTGCGAGGATACGGCAAATACAGAAAAATCTTCTTTACTTCAAAAAGGATTCTTATTCATGGGCATTTTAGCCATTTTGGCCGGGGTAAGCACTAGGATCATTTTCCATTTTGTCGAACAGGAAGCAATTGCTCCAATTAACCTGGCTTTTGGTGTAATTCCTTTTATTACTGCTTATTTTGTTTACACTAATAGGCCGAAAAAAAGTGTTATTTATTCCATTGCAGCATTGTTCCTAATTTCCGGGATTTATCTTAATATGCTGCCATTTAATTATAAAGACAGTATTATTCTTGCTTATTTACACCTTCCCATTTTCTTATGGGTATTGGTAGGGCTTGCATTTGCAGGGAATGACTATTCAAAGGGCAGTACAAGATTAGCCTATATTAAATTTAATTTGGAATATGGTATTCTCTACGCCAGCATGGCAGTTAGCGGAATGGTACTCGCAGCATTAACTATGCAGTTATTTAGCTTTGTTGGCCTGGATATAGAAGAATTCTATTTTAGTAATGTCGTTTTATTTGGTGCTGCCGCCCTCGCTATTGTGGCTGCCTACCTGGTATCAATGAACCTTAAACTTGCTAAAAATATTACACCATATATAGCTAAAATTTTTAGTCCTCTTGTTCTAATCACATTGTTGGTCTATCTTATAACGGTTATATGGGTCGGTAAAAATCCATTCTTGGACCGCAATTTCTTGATAGCCTTCAACGGAATACTCCTTGGTGTATTGGCCGTAACCATATTTTCCATTACCGAAAGCGACTCAGACAAGAAAAAGAACATTTCAGATTATATAAATTTTGCCTTAATTGTTCTTGCGCTTATCATTGACAGTGTGGCTTTGTCAGCCATCGTGTTCAGACTTTCTTCTTATGGAATTACGCCTAATAGACTTGCTGTTTTAGGAGTAAACATACTAATCTGGGCAAATCTCATTTGGATTATGCTTTCCTATAAGCGTTTTCTACAAAACAAATCCGGACCTTCAACGATCCAAGATGCAGTTACTAAGTATTTGCCGGTCTACGGGCTTTGGGCAGCGTTCGTAATATTTACTTTTCCCATAATTTATTAATACGAAAGGTATTGTAAACGTAATGAGGAGCTAATCGTATATAACATATAAAAACCTTAGAGCTGATAGTATGCAACTTTTTATACAGAGTTGCATACTATCGGTTTATTTTCATTACTAAAGTTAAAAAGAAGTATTCAAAATAGAAGACATATTTTATTGTTGTAACGGGATTTCTTTAAAAAATGTCCAGTTTCATGTGCCAAAAGAATACGAAATGTATAGATTTTAGAAATTATTAATGGGATTGTTTTTGGCTTTCACATTAAAGGGGTGCATCGGGAGATAAGATGATTACTCTCCACGCGATGTTACAATTTTTACTGTATCAGCAAGCACGAATGAGCAATCACTCACAATTTCATAAATAGGTCAGATTCAAACGTTATCCTTTTTTATTCCAATTGGCAAGTAATAGGATAAATTGTTCGTAATCATCCCACCAATACGTAAACCAATACCACCTGGCTTTCCGCTAATTAAAAAGCTGCCAACCAACATTTCTCCTATTTGTTTGCCTTTTTCACTATGGAATGTTGTTTTTGGTTGTTCGATATATTGTTGATACACCTTTGTATACTGCTGATACGATTTTTGTACATCTTCCTTTAGCAAATGTCCATCTGCTTCATAAATCTCAATTGTATCGCCTTCACGACCGAATACAGGTTTTTTTACATAGCGCAGCCCTTTTTTGATAAACGGGTGTTCTTCTAAATAGGTCGGTAACAAATATTCGGCAATCCACTCATGCTCTTCCGCTGTAAAAAATGCATTTCCTTCCTCGTGTAAGCCCCAAATGACAGCCTGTACCGCTTTATTTTGTAGTAAAAAAGCAGAGGGTGGGTTAATAATCGTTAATAAATTTTGTTCAACGAGCTCTAATAGCCATAAGCCGATTTTATTTTGTGCTTCGTCTTCGTCTTGAATTAAATTTTCAATCGGGAAAGTTTGACGATACAGGACATCAATTTTCTTCCCATCCTCATCAAACAGCCCGACACCTCTTTGGATATGTAATTGATGTAACGGAGTAAATTTTGCTCCAGGTACAAATTGCATTAAGTAAAGCGATGTATAGTAGTCTTCTATATTTTGTTCATGCGCAGTAAAGACGATATGTGTTTTTTGAGAAAATTTACTATGTGTAATGCTTTCTTGAACCAGATCTTTTAAAACTTGCTCCGCTTTAGCATTCGGATTTTCCATTGCGAACGCATGGCAAATACGTTCGTTGACAAAAAATAATTCCTTAATAAACGTCGGTGTATCTGCATTCATTTCAATACATTTATAGCTGCCGTTATGTGGAATAAAGTCAAAGCGCGCAATGACACTTTCAGTCTCTAACGTTTTTAAACGAAGAAAACGGAGCGTTTCTTCTGGATAACCCATTTCAAGTAATGTCTCATTCGATACATTGCGTAATAATTGGGCTGTTTTAAAAAAAACTTTGCCTGTGCGTTCTGTCGCCAATCGGATTTTTTGAACTTCTTCCTCTGTTATTTCATATATATCATAGAGTGCATATTCTTCGCCGTATAAATCTGCCCAAAATTGTTCTATTTGCGCATAAAACTGTTGGCGCTCGCTTTTATACATGAAAATATTCAGCTCACTTTCAAATCAGTTACATAAATTACATAAACGCCACGGTCCTCATCAATTTCAGTAGAAGTAACAAGCATTTGTCCAATTTCAGGAATATCTACAACATTCTTTAATAAATAACGGATAACTTCAATATGCGTCTCACAAGGAATACGTAAGAGCAATCGATAATTTTCACGTTCATTTGGGCTTCTAAATTCGATATGAATGCCTTGTTCACGAAAGTTTCGCTCGTCCTCACCGGATAAATTACGCCCGATCTCTTTTAGTACGAGCACTTCCATATTCCCATCCATCTCATTCGATATTAGCTCATATTGTGTACCTCGCACGATAAAATAGGTACAAAGTTGTCGCGCATAAAATTCATCTAAACCAACATTGGTTTCCATATATTCATAAAACGGCTCAAAATGTCCATTTCCTTTATCGATATAATAAATTAACTGCTTCAGAGCTACTCCCTCCTCGAACTAATAAGATAAACATTTCGCAACTATCCATCCAACTGCTAATGACAGCGATAATAAAATCGTTCCGACTGCACGATTGTCTTCTTCAATTGCTTTTTGAATGCTAAAACGAATTGTTATTAATTCTGCTATGAAAAATACAACGACTTGCGCTACAATTCCAATTGCACCCCAAATGGCCATATCTACTAATGAAATCGAATACTCGGCAGCAGCGCCTAATACGATCGCTAGACCCATTACTTTACCACCTAATAGCATAGCAGCTGATACATTTTTTTGTGCGATTAATTGGAACTCTTTAATTTTTGGTGTACTTAACGTAAATAGCAACATACCGATTACTAATAAACTAATTGATACACCTAGATATGATAAAAAATTTAAATACACATTCATGTTTTTCCGCCTCTCTTATCCACCAAAACTTTTTGAGCCACTGCCAAACCCTGAGCTGGATTGACCTGTTTTAAAGCTGGTACTACTTTTATAATTTTTGTAGTCACTGCTACTCTGTAATTTTGACTTGGTGTTATAATATTTTCCCCCGTAATAGTAGGCTCCGTAATGCCCTGAACGACTTTCATCACATTGCCATACGCCATCTTCCTCTGACCAATCCCAATCGTTACAGCTTACATCTGTTGGCTGTGGTGGTAAGCTATTTGCTGTTGAGTTACAGCCAGCTAAGCTAAACGTTAATGCTGTTGCTGATATACCAACCATCAATTTCTTCGTTTTCTCCATTTCTATAATCCTCCATTTCCTTTCCTACTTTAATGTACGATAAAACAGAAGTAAAGATTCAAAAAATTTAATATCGAATACGCTATTGGAAATAAAACGCCATTCTTAAACTCCGACTTTACTTCAATAAAGAAAACGAGCTGCCAAATTGTTTGTTCTGCAGCTCTAAGCTTGCGATGCGGTGGAAACCTACAACAAAACACCGCAAACTAAGAGCTGAATTTTTGCCAAATCCCTCAACTACATGAATTAATGATATTCAACTCATACTAACCTATATAATTGATTTGAAAGTGAGGTCATGAAACGAAAAATAGTAATCGTGCTTATTATCTTTATTGTCATCTGTATTGGTCCTGTATTAGCAATTTCTATATCTCCAATAAAAGAGGTGGAAGAGATCACAATAAATTCAACAAAGAAACCCATTATACTAATAATTGTAGATTCATTAATGAGTGAACCATTACAAAAAGCAGTAAAAGAAGGAAAAGCACCAGCCTTTGCATTTTTGATAAACAATGGACATCTTAATGAGGAAATGATTAGCTCTTACCCGACGATGTCTGTCACCATTGATAGTACGTTACTAACCGGTACGTATCCAGATCAACATAAAGTTCCAGGATTGATTTGGTTTAAAGAAGATGAATATCGAATGATTAGTTATGGAAGTGGGATCAGTGAAATATGGAATAATGGGGTGAGAAATGTTGCGCTGGACAGTGTTGTACATTTTAATAAAAACCATTTAAGTAAAGAGGTTCAAACTATTCATGAAGAGCTAGCGCATCGTCAACTTTCATCTGCTTCGATTAATGGCCTTTTATACCGTGGAAGTTTTGAACATCAACTAAAAGTCCCAAAACTTGTTTCAATGGCCAATCTTTTGCCAAAAGAAATTGAAATAAATGGACCAACACTGTTTTCACTTGGTACGTTATCCAAATATAGTCCAGAGAATAATCGTTATAAATTTATATGGAACCGAATGGGGGTCAATAATAAATTCACTCAAAATGAGTTGAAATACTTAATCGAACAAAATAAGTTGCCTTCCTTTACACTGGTCTATTTACCAGATGCGGATGCTTCCGTACACTTACATGGCCCGGAAGATTTAAAGGGTATTGAAAAAACAGATCAGGCGCTTCAAAACATATTAAATAGCTTTTCGTCTTGGGAAGAATCAATTCAAGAGGTTACCTTGATTGTACTAGGAGATAGCGGCCAATCACTCGTAAATAAAGATAAAGAAACTTCTTTAATTGATTTAAATAATTCATTGAAGAGTTATACGTTTTGGAAAAGAAAAAAAAAGAATGCCCAACTGGCTATCGCGATTAATGAGCGAATGGCATACATTTACGTCAACGATCCAAACGTTGAATTATCTGAAATTGTGAACACTTTAAAAGAGGACGAGCGTATTGGTTTTATCGCATGGAAAGATGAACATACAAACTACGTTGTAAGCCCACTAAGTGATGAGGGATTAACATTTTCACCATATGGTACGTATGTTGATGATTATGAACAATCGTGGCGAATTGCTGGGAATGAAGCAGTCTTAGATTTGAAGGTAACTACTGGAAGACGCATTCAGTATCGAGATTATCCAGATGCCCTTGCAAGGCTACACGGAGCGCTTCATTCACATGAAGGGCGTGTCATTATCGTGGATGCCAAGCCCGCTTATGAGTTTATAGAAGCGCATAGTTACGACCATGCGGGTGGCGGAGCGCATGGTTCTCTTCATAAAGTAGATTCCATTGTTCCGATAATTATTACTGGAACGAATGAATTCCCTGAATTTAATCGACTTGTTGATGTGAAAAAGTGGCTTCTTCAACTATTGGGCGGTTCATAATTATGAACTGCTCAATTTTAATTATGTGGAATTATTAATTAAAAGGTGTATTATCGGAAGAGTAACCTACCTTAGACTAAAATTGAAGTAATAAATAGTACAGATTAAATTAAATCGCCATTAGAAGTTTAAAGTTAAGTTGTTTTGTTTACATTCGTCAATTTATGAAAGGTTAAAAGAATATGACTTGTCTGAGATAGGTAGAATATTTGAACAAAAAGGTTCAGAAGAAGGGTTGTCTATAACATTTCCCGATATTTAGTTCAAGCAATTGTTAAATTCTTTACCAACATACCTTCGTTAATAAGGAGTTAATATATTTTATTTTAGGGTTCACTTTATTAACAAAGTGAATCCTTTATTTGTATAGGAAAACTTGCAAGTTATCATTTTGATCGATTGTCGCTAATATGACATCTTTAATGTCAACGTTATATGTTGATGTAAGATTATTTTTTAGCCAATCCATAGAAAACTTAGATTTGTTTAACTCATGGTAATCAATTTTACCTTCTTTAATGAGTACAGAAGGGAGAGAAAAAGGCTCAGGTACTATTTTTATATCTGCCCGCGTTGGAGTTTGGTGTTGTGGATAAAGAAAACTTGAAATAGATCCGTCTGGTTCCCATAATGCGAGAGCGATTTTTTGAATATCTTCCATTTTTTCTTTTCTTAACTCTGATAAAAGAAAATCAACAGAAATTCTTGCCTTTCGTAAGTTTGCGGAAACAATTTGCCCATTTTTAATAAGTGGTATCGGAGGTGGGTCTATAAAATGTCGAAACGGTATCCATTTCAAACTCAAAAATACTCCGAGCATATATAAAATAATTAAAACCGACATAGTAATCATTGAACCCTTTAAACCTAATCCTTCATCAGACAAGGGATGCGCGATGATATTACCAAGAGTTATAGCCATAGCAAAATCGAGTAATCCCAACTGAGCAATAGAACGCTGTCCCATAATTTTTGTCGCGATGAGTAAAAATAAAAAAGTAATGATCGCTCTCAGAATCCATTGAATTTCTGTAAGTGATTCCTGACCATAAAAGAAATCCACAATGATACATCCCTTCCCATTAAATCTATATTTATTAACTCCTATAACATCATTATTATGTGTTTTTCTCAAAAGGCTATTCGCGGCAAAAAAATTTGTGAAGAAGCTATCGTAGATTTTTTATGGTAACCCTAAAACCTATGAATATTGGGGTGAAATGGATAGAAAATACAAAACAGCTAAGAGGCTATTTCCTACTTAATCTTCTATAATAATTGAATTTACATTAGCTATTCAAGAAGGCTTTTAAACACATTAAGAATCAATAATTATTTCAAAACTACAGTTGGTTAAGAAGTTTCTGATTTTATACTTTTAGTTATGAATGCAGTTGTTATTAAGAAATCCATGAAGCAAATAAAACTAAAAGGAATTTTAATTATTCGTTCGATAGAACATAAAGGTTTAATGAGTGTATGAAGGATCTACTTAAATATTTTGTTTAAGTAGTTACTGGAATCAGCTTTCGCGATTTGATAAGCTTACGATAATAGCAAACCATCACGATTGAACTACAGAGTTTAACGCGTTTTCAAAAGGGGGATTTACATGACAGCTTCAACTTTAGCACAGTGGATGTTGCAGTCCAATTCAACGCTCATATTAACGGGAGCGGGGATGTCTACTGAATCGGGGATTCCTGATTTCCGCTCGCGCAAAGGCTGGTGGAAAAATACCGATCCGCGAACGGTTGCAACGGTAGAAAGCTTGCAGCAAAATTACGAGCTGTTTCGTGAATTTTATCAAATGCGGATACAAAGCTTAATGGACTTTGAACCACATCGCGGACATGAAATTTTAGCAAATTGGGAAGCGCGGGGGCACCTATCACTCATTGCGACTCAAAATGTGGATCGTTTTCATCAGCAAGCAGGGAATCATGCAGTAGCGGAACTGCATGGCAATATTGTCACGATTCGTTGTCAGTCTTGTGGGAAACCACTGCCACTCGGGCACTTTGTAGATAATGCTGTGTGTACATATTGCAAAGGCAAGCTTCGTCCAAACGTCGTGCTTTTTGGTGAAACATTGCCACAAGAGGCATGGAATCGTTCGTTAAAGGAAATCCAAGGTGCGGATTTAGTCATTGTCATTGGGACGAGTTTGGAAGTGTACCCGGTCAATCAATTACCGGCGATGTGTAAAGGGAGACTCGTGTATATCAATCTTGATGTAGCTGGCAATAGCAGAAATTTTGATTTAGTCATTCAAGGAACCGCTGGAGAAGTACTTGCCGAGGTAGACAAGTATTTACAGGAACCTATTGTTGAATAGTGCTTATTAACTTTTCAGCAGCGTAAATTTTGTAAATCGTATTTGTATCGTTCACATTCATAATGGTCGCCGTATTATCCTGGTTTATCCACAAGTAATAGTTGTTTTCACCTAACTCTAATTGATAATGTGGGTCGGCTATGTCAGGTTTACCAGCCATTTTTTTCGCGGAATTTATCGCATTTGTAATAATTAAAATATCCTCTTCATTTGAAATTACTTGAAGGGTATTTGGCTTTTGTTCAGAAAAGCGAATCATTTCATGAATTTCAATTGGTTGAAGATTAATTGTTAAGAGTTCAATACTTTTACAAGTAGCTAGGTTGAATGAACAATGTATTGCTATGAAAAGAATTATGAATTTCAATTTTTCACCTCGTATGAGATTAGACGCGGGAAGAGCTGTGAGGTTACATTTTATTAAAATTGCCAAAGGAATTGTCGGAGCAGCTACAGCAAGAGATGCGAGCGGAAATACGAAAGGACGACGAAATCATGTTGGAGTCATTTAAAGGGAATTTACCACCAACACTTGCGGGTATTTTAGAGATGGAGCGAAAAGAAGGAATTGATTTGGGAATTGAGCGTGGTATTAAGCAAGTAGCAAAAAAAATAATGGCTAAAAGGAAAAGCAATGAAGATATTATGGATGCTACGGATTTAACTTTTGAAGAAATAGAAGCGTTAAGAACATCCGATTGAAAACATATCACATCGGACACACAATATGTTAAAAGCGACTAAATTGAATGAACAGAAGTTTGCTTCTTATTCCTTAACATCAATTTAACATTCATCCATGTATAATAGGGACAACGAGGTGATTTTTAAAATGAGAATTTTAGTTGCTGAAGATGAGTTGGATTTGCAGGAAGCGATTGCTGAGGGACTTCGAATGGAAGGCTATGCAGTGGATACTTGCGATAATGGAGAAGATGCCTATGAACTGGCGTTTGTTGAAAAGTATGACTTAATTATCCTAGACTTAAATCTTCCGAAAATGGACGGATTACATGTATTAGAAAAGATAAGAGAAGAAAATAAGGATGTAAAAATATTAGTATTAAGTGCTAGAAGTAGTGTTAATGACAAAGTAAAAGGATTAGATATGGGTGCGAACGATTATTTAACGAAGCCATTTGATTTTGCGGAATTGGAAGCAAGAATAAGAAATTTAATAAGGCGGAAATTTGTGCAGGAAAATAACTTGTTAACTTGCGGAAACCTCAATATGGATTTAACAAAACGCATTTCATGTGTGGGGGAACAGGAATTACTTTTAACTAAAAAGGAATTTGCATTGCTTGAATACTTCTTGCTTCACCAAGAACAAGTAGTTAGCCAAGAAGAATTAATGGGACATGTTTGGGATCAAAATGCCGATAGTTTTAGTGGTGTGATTCGCGTTCATATTGCATCATTGCGAAAAAAATTAAAGGCGCTTTTACAGGACGATCCGATACGCACAAAGATAGGTGAGGGCTATTATATTACGAACAATGAAGGTGACGCGTAATGTTTAAAAAAATGCCCATTCGGCTGAGACTTACTGCAATGATGGTCCTATTATTAACGATTTGCTGTGTAGGACTTACCGTCATTTTAAACTTCTCTGCTGGCATCATGGCAACACGAATTGATGCCGTTGCGGTAATGCCCGCACTAGAGGTCGGTGAGAAACCCCGAGTTAATAGTAATATCCAATCGCCGCCAACTCACGCCATGATGACTACACCATCTGAAGGGGCACAACAAGCAAAAACGGCTTTTCGATTAGAAAGTGTTATTTATTTACTTTTAATTATTGTTTGTGGTGGTGCATTGACCTACTATGTTTCTGGTAAGGTGCTAAAACCACTAGATACATTAAATAGTCAAATTAAAAATCGGACGGTGCATAATTTAGCGGAAACGATGGACATTCCTCCAACGAATGATGAAATCGCGGAGCTCACGCATTCTTTTAATGAAATGACAGATAAGTTAAATGATGCTTTTATGATGCAAAGCCGCTTTACTGCCAATGCAGCCCATGAACTTCGAACGCCACTTGCCGTTTTAAAAACTAAGGTAGATGTATTTAAAAAGAAACATGTCCATTCAACCGATGAATATGATGCACTCATTACCGTTTTTGAAAAGCAAATACAACGGTTATCCGAGCTTGTTATTGCTCTTTTAGAGATGACGAATATGAATGATGAATTTGAGCATGAACCGATTTGTTTGAAGGATGTTTTACAAGAAATGATTTCTGAGCTTACTCCAATTGCCAATGAAAAAGATGTTCAATTATATTTGGATTGTGATAATAGTATTGTTTACGGCAATCCAAACTTACTTTATCGTACATTTTATAACCTTGTTGAAAATGGCATTAACTACAATATAGCTGGTGGAAACGTAAAGATTGAAGTGAAATCGAATGACAAGCAAATCATAGTTGCCATTAAAGATACTGGTATTGGGATCCCCGATGAATTGAAAAAGACGATATTTGAGCCGTTTTACCGAGTAGATACCTCACGCTCTCGTGAGACTGGTGGTGTAGGATTGGGACTATCCATTGTGCAAAGCATCCTAAAAAAACATAACGGAATGATCGCCGTGACGGATAATGAAAACGGTGGTACATGTTTCGAACTTACATTTAGTAATACAAAATAAACAATTGAAAAAGGTTTTAAAATAGCAATAGTAGATTATTAAAGTTTGCAAAAAAATCGTTTTTGTAAAGTGATTGTTAGTTCCACAATCGGACCAGATGATGTTTCAGTAGTAATAAATAGGTATTCTCTGACGTAACAAATGACAAATTTGATTTTAGAAATCAATAATCCTTTATTCGACTAACGGGCACTTTTCTGGAGTAACTAAAAAATCCAATTTCTCAATTTTTAATATTGAGAAATTGGATTTTTTAATATTATAATTTGCTTAAAGCTGGAGTAGCTAAAAATCATGTGGAATATTTCTTTACAAACAAATTTTTTTGCATTAAAAGCAACTATTTAAGCGGCTCGTGTAGTAGAACTGGGATTAGCACCAATTATCTATTTTAGGAACGGATAGTTGAATATTTGAAAGGTGACAGGTTCTAAACTAGTCAAAATTCGATAAGAACCTGGCACTCATAGAAGTATTATAGGAACTTAACTTTATCCTCTATTGGAAGGCGTGTTGTCTGATAGGCTGGTACGTTTTCTTTGCCTAGCGTAATCAGTACAATTGGGAAATAACGGTCAGTTATATTGAAGCGCTCCGAGAACTTAACTTTATCAAAGCCGCCCATAGGTCCTGTAGCATATCCCCGTTCCTTAGCGATTAACATAAATTGCATTGCAGCCAGTCCGGAATCGAATGTTGCTAAGTTCTTGCGTGCCTCTTCAGGTGCAATTGGATAGACTTTTTTTGCATTGCCCACTAGTACTTCTTTGCTGGCGTCATTAATATAACCTCTTTGAGACATACTATCATAAACAGAATCTATATTTTTATAAAATTCTTTATCTCCTAAAACTGCGATGACTGCTGAAGCCGTTTCAATCTGTTCCTGATTGTACGCAATCGCTCTCAAGTCTTTTCTCACTTCAGGATTTTGGAAAACAATAAATTCCCACGGCTGCAAATTGCTTGTGGAAGGTGCAAATGTAGCCTCTTTTAACATTTCTAGAATTTCTTCTTTCTCAATTTTAAAGTTGGGATCGTACTTTCTCACTGAACGGCGTTCTTGAATTAATGTAGAAATCTTTTCAGACAATTAAATTCCTCCTAATATTTGAACTAATCTTTAGTAAGTACAACTTCAGCGTACTTTTAGTAAGTGCAAACTGTCAAGTGTTTTGTAAAATATGGTATTATGAAAAAAGAGAATTGAGGTTTTGGCTAATGAACAGGTATGAAATAGAACGGGAGCCAAGCAATGAATCATCGTGCCGAACGTATCGGCTAGTGATTGAATTTATCGGGAAACGCTGGACCGGGATTATTATTTATCAATTATTCGAAGGACCGAAGCGTTATCACGAATTGCTTAATTCCATTGACGGTATTTCGGACAGACTGCTGTCGGAGCGATTGAAGGAATTGGAATTAGAAGGTTTGCTTAGGAAGAATGTCATTGCAGAAGCCCCGAAAAAGGTGGAGTATGAACTAACACCCCCGGGTTATGAATTCATAGAAGTATTTAAAGCGATTATGAACTGGGCGAGGAAAAAAGAAGTATTTTTGAAAGGCGAAAAGTAAGCAAAAGAGAGGTGCCGAGTCTTAGAAATAACCACCCTACGTATCAAACTATAAGTGTTTGTCACTATAGATTTCGCATTTGGCAAGCTAACAGTTAAATTCATGGGCTTGAGATATTTCAGTGACAAATAAAAGGTGATCACAAAGGGATAATGTAGTCCTAATTTTAATAAGTGTTGATTAACCTGTTCCTCCCTTAAAGGTGACATCATATATTGAAAATTATCTAAAAATTTGAAATACTATTAAAATATATATTTTTAATGAAGGGGGAACTAGTTTGACAAAAATAGCAATTATTTCAGATATTCATGGTAATTTAACTGCATTAGAAGCGGTGCTAAAGGATATTGAAAAACGTGGTGTGAACCAAATATATTGTTTAGGAGATTTGGTAGGCAAGGGGCCACGTGGTTCGGAATGTATAAAACTTGTTAGAAATCATTGCGATAAAGTCATCTATGGGAATTGGGAAGTGTTTATCCGAGATGAGACGGATAATGAAACTATTAAGTGGTTTCAAAGTCAGCTAAATGAAGATGATTTTAACTACTTGACTTCTTTACCTTTTCATATTGAATTTGAGTTAAATGGGAAACTAATTCGTTGTTTTCATGCATCACCGAGGAGTGTTTTCGAGCGAATTGCACCTGAGTATCATCCAATAGAAAAGTGTTTGTCACTTTTTGAAAATAGTGAAGAAACCGAATCTCTTCACTTAAAGCGTACGCCAGATATTGTTTTTTATGGCGATATTCACTTAACTTTTTTAAGAACTTATGAAATCGGTATCCTCTGCAATGTGGGTAGTGTAGGTTTAGATGTAATTGATGCTACATATGTGATTGTGGATGGTTCGTATGGAACTAATTCGATTAATTTTATACGTGTTCCATATGATAGAGAAGCTGAGCTTAGCGCTGCAAGGGAACTAGGAATGGTTGGGTATGAGCAATATTATAAAGAGATTATGTACGATCAATTTATGGAAACGAAATAATAATAACGGAAATATGCTGTCTAGTAGGACATGGATTTGATAGGGAAAGTTAATATGAAGCGTTTATTTTTAATTATGGCGGTAATTATGTTGATTTTATTAGCTATGTGGAATTTAACTACAGTGTCACCAAGATAGCATGTTTTCGGTTCGTTAAACTATTCAGCTCGATTATAGGGCAACACAAATATAAAATGAGGAACCTTTTTAATAAAACTAAAACTGAAATCACTAGATAAGAATCCATTTTGATTATTTTTATTCAAAACGGATTCTTTTTATTTATCTTGAACTATGGGTTTCTGAGGTGATTTTGAGCATACTTTACTTCATAGCAAGAGCTGAAACCGTTGATTCAAAGCTTTTTCCATGGAGATTTTCAAGAAAAATTTCCCTTAACATGGATTTAACATGGCTTGTTATACACTGGAGTCATCCAATAGGGGCGATACATTATTGTTTCTAAACATCATTGGATAGAAGATAAAACATTTTAGGAGGAATTTATTATGAAGAGAAAATTAACAATTACATCAGTGATTCTAGGGTTAAGCGTGGTTGCTGGATCGGCCTATGCGGCGAGCAATACCAACAGTGAGGAAGCGGGCAAAACGATTTTAGCAAGTTCAATTGAAACAATCAGTAAAGAAGAAGCAGCGAAATTGGGAATAGACATTACAGACTACGAACAAATGGCGAAAGAAAAAGGAATTACAGTAGAGAAGTTATTTGAACAACTTGAAAAAGAAGGCAAAATGACAAAAGCAGTTCAAACTACGGAAGCAGTAAATGGTGAGAACACAAAAGAATCAATGGAATTCACAGATTCTAGTGAACCGGTAAACTTAGAAGAAATGGCAAAAGAAAAAGGAATCACAGTAGAGAAGTTAATTGCACAGCTTGAAAAAGAAGGTAAGTTAACAAAAGCCGCTAAAACTACGGAAGCCGTAAAATCAGACAATACGGTTAACTTAGACGAAATGGCGAAAGAAAAAGGAATCACAGTAGAGAAACTAATTGCGCAACTTGAAAAAGAAGGTAAGTTAACAAAAGCTGCAGACTTAACAGAAGCAACAGAAGCAGTACCAGCAAAAACAAGCGATAAGTAATTTATGAAAAAGGCTTTGAGTGGCAGTTGAAACTGTTGATTCAAAGTTTTTTTTATGCGAATTTTCAAGAATTAATCCCCTTAACAAGAAATTAACATCGTTTGTTATATACTAGTGACATCCAATTGAATTGGTTACTTTTAAAAATGTGATGAAGAACAGGTGGGAAAAATAAATGTTTGAACTAAGGAATGTATCAAAAAAATATAACGGTGAAATCACTTTGAATAATATTTCAGTTAAGCTAGGAAAAGGCCTCAATTTTATTGTCGGTGCTTCGGGTAGCGGAAAAACGACTTTGCTAAAAATTATAAGTGGGATGGAAAAGGATTTTGACGGGGATGTTACTTATGGTGGCAGAGACATTAAAGCACTAACAGAACAGGAAAAAAGTTACTTTTATAACAACGCGTTTGGTTTTGTCTGGCAGGATTTTAATTTACTAGAGGATTTAACCGTGCTTGAAAATGTTGTGCTACCACAGTACATAAAAGATGCGCAAAATATAAAACATGCCGAGAAAATACTGAAAGAACTTAAAATTTCTGATTATGCCAATCAAAAAGTGAAAAATCTTTCAGGCGGACAAAAGCAGCGAGTAGCTATTGCACGAGAACTGATGAAAAATCCACAAGTTGTAATTGCGGACGAGCCAACGAGTGCATTAGATGAAAAAAACGCTAAAGTGACGATGGACATTTTAAGAGAAATTTCTAAAACTAAAACCGTCATCATTGTTACGCATGATACCTCTTTGATTAGCAATAAAGACAATGTTTTTGAGCTTGATAAAGGTGAAATCGATTCGAAGGTGGGCAATCATCTTGTCGAAACGCCAGAACTTAGCATGTACAATCAGCATAGCCTATCCATTAAAAATGCTTTTACTATGGCGCGAACTGGGGTAAAAAGAAAAATTGGTCGATTTACAGTAGCGACACTTTCTATTATGATGGCGGCCCTCTTATTGCTTACAACACTCGGTGGAGCCATTAACAACAGTAGTCAAGAAGCGTTCAATGAATTATTTGAAACGTATGGCGAAGGAGTTTTAGACGTTAGTATTGTTGGAAGCTTTATGAGTGCAGCTGGGTCAGATGGCGGTGGAAATGATCAACCAAATGCAGATGTAACGCAAAATATTGACGGCTTGTATGACACATATGCAAAAGATAAGCGTGTTGACTTTACAGCCTTTTTACAAGCTATGAATGAAATCTCGATTACTGTTGACGGGGTAAATTACGATGTGGCAAGTACGGGTAGCGCACCTTCAATCAATAAACTCGTAGCGGGGAAAATGCCTTTAGGATCGGATGATGAAGTAGTTGTCCCAGAAAGCTTTGTCAAATCATTAGGCATTAAGAATGATCAAGCAATTGGCAAAGAAATTGAATTTAGCACTTCCATGTATAATTGGGATACAGGTAGTCCTGTACTGAAAGAAGCTAAAATCAATGTAAAAGTCGTTGGTGTAGCGGATACGACCGTTTTCTATGATTATGAAGGGAAAATGATGGAATACAGTGTAGATGACGCCTTCTTTTTCAGCAAAACAGCATTGGAACAATTGAGAAATCAAGCGGATATAACGGATAATGAATCCAATTTCGTTATTCGAGCAAAAACACCAGCTGATATGATTGCCATTAAGGATGAACTAAACGAAAATGGTATCGTTCCACTTGGTAGATTTGAGCTAGTGGAAGACATTATACGTTTAAATGACCAAACAACGGAGCAAACAGGTGCTGCAAGTTCGATTATCGGATTTTTAGCTATTGTGATGGTTACAGCCATTTTCCTAATTACGGGCGTTATGAGAAAACGAGAATACGCAATTTATAAAGTGAGCGGATTCAACAACAATCATTTACACCTACTGAATTTAGCGGAAACGATTTTCTTAGCGATTACTGGTATTGTACTCTTGCTCGTAACATCTCCACTAATTAATACAGCAACTGAAGCCATGTTTTCTGTCAATATTTTGAATGCGAAAATGCTATTTAAAGGTGTACTTCTCATTCTAGGTGTTGCAGTTATCGCGTATGTTATTACACTATTAACGTATGTAAAAACTAATATTACAACAGCTTTAAAACAGGGTGACCGATAATGATACAAATTAACAATCTTACAAAAACGTATGGTAACGCGCAAATATTTGATGACACAAGCTTTACGTTTCCAAATAGGGGGTTAGTGTGCTTACTTGGTGCATCTGGCAGTGGCAAAAGCACATTGCTCAATATGCTTGCAGGCTTTGATAGTGATTACAGTGGTGATCTAACGGTTAATGGCACATCCATTAGTAAAATGAATGCAGACGAGCTGTGTACTTATCGCAGAGATAATATCGGCTTTATTTTCCAAAACTATCATTTGTTAAGTGGCTATACGGTGCTTGAAAATATTCTGCTTCATTGTGAGCTTAATAGTTTAGATGAACAAAGCAATGTCGAGAGTGCCATGGAATTATTAAACCGACTCGGACTCGCGGAAAAAGCGAATGAGAAATCCGAAAATTTATCAGGCGGTCAAAAGCAAAGGGTTGCGATTGCAAGAGCTTTAATTAGTAATCCAAGCATCATCTTAGCTGATGAGCCAACAGGTGCGCTTGACCGTCGCAATTCTACTGAAATGATGACTTTGTTAAAAGAGATTGCAAAAGATCGATTAGTGATCGTCATTACGCACGATCAAAAAATATGTGAATTCGCTGATGATGTGATCTCGATTGTACATGCGAAAATCGTCGGAAAAGATGCCAACTCGCAAGAAGAGCAAGCAGGCGTACAAAGCCTCAAAATGAACCGAGCTGTAAAAGTAGCCTCTTTCAAAAGAGGGGTAAAAAATTTCAAAGTGCATTTTAAACGTTATATGGCGGTCAGTTTAGCGATTTCTATTGGGATTTTTTGCTTTATGCTGAGTTTGTCATCGGGCAATATGTTGCAACAATCAATAGAGGATTTCAAGGGGAAAAATACAGCTTACAACAATGGCTATATTAAAACTGAGGACGATGAAAAGGTTTTAGATTTACTGGAATCCGATGAACGACTCGAAAATGTTTACGTCCAACATAAGATTACCGATGTTCAATTAACGATGGGTGACAAAAACGAAACAATGACTGAAAAATACCCGATGCCTAAAGCAACGGAAAGTATGTCTTACGGCACAATGCCAAAAAAAGAGGCAAACGAAATTTCTCTAAGCCCAAGTTTGGCCAAAAAGTTTGCAAGTACGATAAGTGATTTAGTAGGGAAAGAAATAACACTTACTTTTAACAATCAAGCATATAAGCTAACTGTCAGCGGTATTTATAATGCAGGCTATGATGACTTTTTTGTAAGCTCCGATATTGAACAGGGGTTTTATACCGATAAGGATGAGCCTGTCTATTCCATCAGCTATGATGTAAAGGACTTTGAAAATATTGTATCTGTGAGTCAAATGCTTCAAGAAAATAAAATTGACAGTAAAAACGCAGCGAATGAAGTAGGTGCATTGCAAAGTACATTCAAAAGTTTAAGTCGCCTATTCCTGACGATTTCAATTTTGATTTTAGCAATCGGTTTGTTCATCAGCTCCGTATTACTTGTGAAGCTACAAAATTCAAGATATAAGGAATTGGGGCTATTAGCTGCATTAGGCTTTAATAAAAGCACGATACAAAAAATGATCTTGAGTGAAAATGTTCTATTATCCGCAATGGCTGCGATTTTCAATGCTGTTCTTTTCGTAGGGGCCTATTTCATTGCTAAGATTTTCGATGTAGCAATTAGCATTTCACCGTTGCAAATGTTCGTTTCAATAGCAGCGACAGGGCTTGTAGTTGTCATCTTTAGTATTATCGCAAGCTATAAACTGATCAACACTGAGCCTGCTGTTGCATTAAGGAAGTAAAGCAACGCCTTTTAACGTGAAAAAGAAAGATGAAGTACCACTTTAACATTAGTCACGGTTATTTAATTTATAGCTTTGTTAAAAAGATTAACAAAAACCATCTCACCTCTATAGATTTTATAGAAGGACGATGGTTTTTTTTTGGCTATTTATGCTAGTGTTACTACGATTGTGAAGAAGCGTTTTTAGAATGGAGTTCTTTACTCTCAAAACAAGATTTAAGAAAATTAAGTTAGATCACAACCGTGCTGAATGAATTACTTAATTGAAATTGTTATTGATAAAATCTAAAGTGGATGCGTATTTTTTAATTTCATGGTCTTTAAATCTAATTCCATCATCTGAACTAACTTCTATAAAATTGTATTCGACCAAAGCTTTTGGTGTAATCGTCTTTTCGAATAAATTGAAAATAGAGTTCAAATCTTTTTCTAGATTGAGATTCGTTTTAGTTAGGCTGTTATCTTTGAAATATACTGTTACAAAAATATGGGTACATGCCCACTTTTTCATTAAATCCCCAACAATTAAACCAATAATCGCTATATTCGGAATCAAAAGTGAATCGATCATTTTCAATTTTCTCTTTTTCAGATTCCCATTTTTTATTTTCATAAAAACTAGCAATGGTTGAGTTAGTTTGTTTCATTTTCAGCAAAAATTCATCTTTTGTATTTACATCCTTCAATGCCTTCATTTCGAATACAAAGGATCCACTTTCATGATTTGGTCTCATATCTGAGACAATAATCATGTCAAATAACGCCCCGCTTTGTTTTATTAATTTATATAATTCGAATAAGCGGTCTAAATCTTTTTCTTCAAAAATTTTTATTTCCATAGGAAGGGTAGAATATAAAAGACCCCAAATTTCTTTTCCTTCCTCCCCGAAAAACACTCTATTTTCATTATTGAATGATTCGCTAAATCCAAGTTTTTTGATATCTGGAATAACTTTATCTAATTTATGCAGTTCCGTATCCGCTGCTAATGCAGTTGTATAATTGTCCCTGATTAAATGCTTACCTCTGTAATTAAGATCAGGATCATCTTCCGTTAAATACGATTCTACAACGACAGAAAATTCCATTTTTTGATGGTCAACAGGAGAGACAACGTATAAATCCTCGCCTAATTCTAACAAATTTTTATTTGAATTTTTTATTACAATGTCAATTCCGTATGTATCTTTCACATAATCCTTTATTAATTGATTGTTTGAAAGTGAACTACATGCACCTAAAATCATTACTAAAAATAAAGAAAACATCGCAAATACTTTTTTCAATTTTTGTCCCCCAATTTATATTGTAAAATTACAAAGTAATTATAGCAGAGGAATATCTTTTTCAATAAAATTTCAATAATTTGAAAAAGCATAATGGAAAGGCTCTAAAATATAGTGACAAAAACACTTGGATAATTATCTTGAATTGTTCCATCGGTTAGCTGCTCCGTTTCAATACTTCTCTTCACTTATTTTTTGCTATAAAGTGGGAATTGGCTATAAAAAATTATTAATAGAATGTTACGTTTTGAGATATGAATCGTTTATTTAACTGGATAGATTAAATGGGGGAAGTGAATTGGATGTGAAGTTTGTTGAATTGTATGATGCTTATTTTGATGATATTTATCGGTATGTGTATGTGAAGACGAGTAATAAATGGGAAACAGAAGATTTGGTGAGTGAGGTGTTTCGGAAGGCGTTTGAAAAGTTTTCTTTGTTGGAAGGGCATCAGAATGATAAGGCATGGCTGTTTACGATCGCGAGGAATACGGTCATTGATTACTATCGGAAAAATAAAAGTGTGCTATTGGGAGATAATTTCGAACAGTATTTGAGTCCGCTTCCATTTGAAGATCCGTTTGATGGCAAAACGGAGAAGGAATGTTTACAGAGAAGCTTAAAGCATTTATCAGACGGAGATTTAGAAATTACGGAGTTACGGTATTTTGCGGATTTGAAATTTAAAGAGATGGCGGTCATTTTGAAAAAAGAGGAAGGTTCTCTTCGTGTGAAGTCTAATCGTATTACCAAAAAATTGGGTGTTTTAGTAAGGAAGTGTTTGGGGGGATTATGATGGAAAACGAAAAAATAGAGAAGACACTTTACGAGTTAAGAAATGAGATTGAAGTTGACACGGATTTAAAAAAACAATTGCGTAAAACATTTGTGAAGAAAAGTAGGGCGAGGAAATGGAAGCATGCATGGATTCCTTTACTTGCGGCAGCTAGCTTGTTTTTAGCCTTTTTATTGTCGAATGAACAAATGCCACACGTGAAGGCAAGTTCATTAAAGATTACGAATGCCATTTCGTTTCTCGATATTGGAAGCGGAGAGATAACGGCCTATACGTATCATGATGGACGGTTGTATCTTTCATTAGAGGGCAAAGGTATTTTTGTTTATGAAAATGAATTGAAACAAATTTTAGATGATACCGCGGATAGTTTTAGTCGTTCATCTAAAGGGGAGAAGCTACTTTTTACGTATGATGGAGATGTATTTTTATTTGATGTGAAAACGACGAAATCGGAAAAAGTGCTAGCTGGAACTTCAGATTCTAGTTATGTTTATCCAGAATGGAAAGATAAGAACCATATCTATTTAACAAAAGTAACGGATAAGGAAAAACAAATTGTAGAAGTGAATGTGCAAACCAAGGAAGAGACCTTTATTGTAAGTGGAGAAATGGCTTCTTTTGTGGAGAAGGATCAAAAATTGGTCTTCGAGCGCCATGGAGAAATTATTATTTATAACGTAAAGAATGGACAAGAAACCGTTGTGGATCGTGGTAAGAATCCATCTGTTACAAACGGTGGCAATTACATTTCGTATGTGAAAGAGCATTCCGGGTTTGAAGATGTATGGATTTCGGATATGGATTTGGAAACAAAAAATATGGTCACGACAAATCCATCCCCTCGCTTAGAGCCTTTTGATAAAGGGATGTATCATTATCAATTTCCTATTTGGGGTAAGGACGAACGTACATTGTATGTTATGAAAAAGAGAAACGATGTTGACAACGGACCTGCAAAAATTATGAAAATCGAATTGAGTGACCAATCGAGTACAGAGATTGAAACGGTGCAAAGTTATTTACAAGCTTTGATGGTGCGAGATGATGACTTTGCAAAAAGTTTACTAAAAGACCCTCCGGAATTTTTAACGTATTCGAATCCTAAACAGATTGGTTTTCAAATATTTGAGACGACAAAAAATGAACAGTCTACTTCAGTAAAAGCGGAAGTGTATTGGACAGATACAGCTCTTCCTTATTATAAAGTGTCCACGTATGACTTTACTCTTATGAAGGAAAATGAGCGATATGTGATTGAAACGGTGAAAGAGCTATCTGCCATAGAACTTTTGCCAAATGAACGAAACGAAATTGAATTAGTGAAGGATGGCAAAGGGGAGGTACTTTTTTCTATACAAGACATTCCTCAATCATATACTCAAACGGAAAATATTCGTTTTAGTTCCTTGCTCCGTACACATGATGAGAAAAACGTTATTTTTAGTTTACAGGGAATGGATGAACCGAGTGACGTAACTTTGCTTTCTTTCAATTGTGAAACAAAAGCCTTCAACTTGTTAGCTAAACTTGAAGGTGGCATTATGGAGAAAGTTGCACTTGATGCTACTGGACGCTATGTAACTACCGACTATTCTACCGACGCTTTTGATTCTAAATTGGTCATCTTTGATTTAGAAAAAGGAAAGCGAACAGACTTTACTAACGTCCATTCGGTATTCTGGAAGGGAGACAAACTCATCCTAGAGGAAGTCGCGGAAACACATTCTATGTACTATCAGTTTGATCCACAAACGGGAAGTAAAATAAATTACTAAGTTAACTTAATTTTTGCGGGAAAATCAGAAAGCAATCCTTGATTTCGTTTTATAGTTACAAATTTTCGTGTCAAAAGTAACGATCATTAGTATTTTCGCAAGCTATAAATTGATTAACACCGAGCTTGCTGCTGCCTTGAGGAAATAATGTAAACAATCCAATCTAAAAAAGACTAATTATAACCATCTCACTTCGATTGTTTTTATAGAAGTGAGGTGGTTTTTTTGTTGGATATTCATGTTAATATTTACTTGGATTGTAAAATAGATACAAGGTGATAACCGCGTTCGCTGAATTGGGTTATCTACATATTTATATCAAAATAGAATTCATTAATAGTGGACCTAAATTTGGGAATAGCAAATGAAATTAAAAACTGCTTTTTATTAAACTTCACGAGAGTTGGTGATCTATTCAACTCTTTTTTCATTCTATTTTTTAATTGTGCATCCTAAGTAGCCTTATCGTCGCCTAAAAGGTAGAAAACAGTAAAGGAGGTTTTCCTCATGGATCAAGAAGCACTAATGACACGGATTCGGAACGGTGAGGACGAAGCTTTTGCTCAACTAGTCAATCCATTGATTGAAAAGGGGTACAGAACCAGTTTCGGTATTCTCAATTCGAAGGAAATGGCAGAGGAGGTTGTCCAAACTGCACTAATTGAGGTATATCGGGACATTATGAGTGGAAAAGATATCATTTATTTTAGCACCTGGTTTTATAAATTGGTCTCGCACCGTTCAATTGATGCATGGAGAAAGAAGAGCCGCGAGAAGGAATTACCGCTTGAAATCGATGTGGTGACAGACGATTATGGCACGATGGAAAGTGTGCTAAAAGAGGAAACCGAAATTGAGATAAAAAATGGTATTTCATCCCTTGATAACAGCGACTATAGGAACGTCCTCATACTCTACTATTACCAAGATTTAGACATTCAGGAAATCTCAGATTTGTTGGGGCTGAAAAGTTCGACGGTCAAATCCCACCTTCGCAGAGCGAGGAACGCTTTGAAAAAAAGGTTGATCGAAAATCAATTTATAGGGGTGAATCCACAATGAAAATTGATGAATCGTTGAAGAAAGAAATCAATGAAGAGATGGAAAAAATCCAGGTACCATCTTCAATGTACGAATTTGCTAAAAATATTAAGGAAGAGTCAGAAAAAAGAACGGATATTAAAAAATCCACAGTAAGAAAAAGAGGTTGGAGAAAATCCCAGTTTGCAGTTGCAGCTGTTATTAGTCTTGGCGTTCTAACGGGTTCCGCATTCTTGAATCCAACAATGGCTGAAGTAGTATCAAAAATCCCATATTTAGGGCAAATATTCCAAAAACCTATCCCTGAAATAATTTGGGGAGTGTTGGAAAAAGAAGGGTATAAAACGGCGGGAATTGGCATGGGTATATGGGAAGGGAAGCCACAGTTTGACATACAGCTGCAAGGGACGGAAGAATACGTCAATCAAGAAAGGAAAAAAGTATTAACTATTTTGACTGAAACTTTAGATAAAAAGGGCTATGATAACTACGAGTTAAAGGTTTCTGATGTGAAAGAGGTATCTCCTGTGCTCGCTGAGATAATAAAACAACGGGGTGAACTTGGTGATAAGCTAATGCGGGATTTACAAGTTGCAGGCTATACAATTATGAATGTTATCGCATATAGTCCTGTAGTTGAAGTGTACATCCCGATAGCCGATGAGAATATGAAAGTAGAAATCTACAAGGCAGCGATTGAGATTTTGGAAAAAAACGGTACACCGAAACAGGTGCAGGTTATAACTCGAG
The DNA here is from genome assembly GCF_050272495.1 of Solibacillus cecembensis. Lineage (NCBI taxonomy): Bacteria > Bacillati > Bacillota > Bacilli > Caryophanales > Caryophanaceae > Solibacillus > Solibacillus cecembensis. Next base: position 32,471 of record NZ_JBNNMF010000006.1, read on the forward strand.
ACGTTTCGGAGGAAGAAATTGAGATAATGTGGAAGCCTCTCATGTTGAGCATTGAAGAAGAGTTTTTCCTAAAAAAAGAGTACAGGGTAGCTGACATTAAATATTCCTACAAGCTTGAAAAAGTGACTATTACCATTAGGACAAACATGAAATCGACGGATGTAAAGTCTAATGAGACAGTAACCAAAATTCGAAAAAGAATTACTGAGTTCCTGGATAGTGAAGAAGTAAAAATAAGGACAGAGAATCAAAAATATGAGCTAATTGTCCAAGACAAGAACGGCATTGATTTTCCCTTTTAAAAGATATGTTATATAAGTTCAAGAAAAAAATCTATTCCTTAATTGTAAGAATTCATATAAAGCATGCACTAGTTTTCTTTCTAAAAAGATGTATACGAGATTGGATGGGCCTTCAATCCGAAATATAATAATAAAGCATATGTTACTGAAGCAGCAAAAGTGGTTTTACAATATGGATTCCAGTCGGAAATGAGTGGTGGAGGAGTATTATTACGCTATTTTAGAAGAAGGATCAATTATTATTTTAGAATATAGAATGTAAAAAGATGCCCAAAACTAAATTGAGGGCATCTTTTTCATATTGTTTTGCACAGCACGAGCTGCCTAGTGGGGCCACAACCGGTCATGTAATGTCCTACCTGAACCAGACTCTAGGATTTGAAAGAGCGTTAAAGTTTAAACGTTGTACTTTAATGGAAGAAGAGCTTTGATAGTTGAACGTTTAACTGTAAGCATTGATCGTTGAACTTTCCAATCTGTTTGCAAAAGTTGCATTGTTTTTATAGGTTATGTGGCTTGTTAGATTGTTTTAACTCGCGGGAAAGCCACGAAACGCGAGCGACGTTACGTTTGCTGTTTTCGCTAGGCTATGCAAATAAATAAACTATAGTTCAATAAACGTTGTAGCGTTTGATTCGGATAAAACTGCATCTACCTCAGATTCAAATTCTTCAATTTGTGCAGTTAACATATCAATAATTTTTTTGACATTCATTGGATCAATAAGTTCGTACTCATTACGCTTCATGAATGTTTCGGTATGTAATTGAACCTCGTCAGGTGATTGTTTGTCCTTATTACCAAGGATGTTGACTAAATACGTTTCAAGTTTTTCAGGCAGTGCCTCGTTCGCTTCTGTTACTTGTGTAATGGCCCGTTGATATTGTCTACGTAATTTTTCGACAACTTCCTTTTCAAATTGAATGGACTGCTTGCGCTCGATTGCCTCAGCTACTGTCATTGTTACTGCGCCAACTTGTACGCTTGTTTGCGCATTCGATGCAACAACAAGCGCCTTTAAGCGGTTACGATACGCGATAAGGCTAATTACTTTGTCATATGAGCCTTGCATATCCTTTTTAAACTCTTCAATTGGCATCCCGTCAATTTTTTCGTTGCTTTTACGGTTAGAGCGGACGAGTACAACATTTTTAGTAGCAGCGTCAATGCGCTCGTTTAGCATTTTTAACTCAGATAGTGCGCGGTGTAGCGATAGTCTTTTCGTTTCCATAGCGTACCTCACTTTTATGAATTTATGTATTTTGTAATAATACTATATTCTAAAAGTTTTTGCCAATTTTAGCTTTGGCGGATAACTGCAAAACCCCACCACGTTAACTTTTGGTCAATGTGGTGGGGTTATTTGTGCCGATTTATTTCGCTTCTACACGATATCTTTCAAGCCGTAAAAGCGTTTTTGATGTTCCTTTAATTCTTTTTTCACGTCGTGCAATTCTGCCTCAAGTTTGGCTATATCTTGGCGCATCGTAACACTTGATTTTGAATATTCCGAGCGCTCGTTATTGAGTTCGCTCATGCTGTTTTGAATGGCTGCGTAGCGTTGTTGCTCTTGGTGTAAAATCGCGCAATCCATTGCAAGAAATTCTGCAACGAGCTGATTTTCCGTTTGATCTACCTCTTTTTCAAGGGCACGAATTTCGTTTTTTAAGGAATTTTTATCAAAGGCCGAAGTTAACGTATTCCAAAAGCCCGATTGCTTAGAATTGCTCATTATTTGGACTTCTATTGATGCAATTTGCTCCTTTTTACTCGCCGAAATTTCTAATAAACTTGTGTAAAGCGCCGATTGCTCATTAGGCTGAATGCTATATATCATTTGCTTAAACGAGCGGTGTAGATGCTCCATTTCTTCAATTAAATTGGCAATATTTTTAGAAATTTCACTCGATTTTTTCTCTAATGCTCGAGCATTTTTTTCGTTAAATGCAATTTCTTTTAATAATCGGTGCTGCAGTGTATTCAGTTCAATTTGTTTCTCGCGTTGATGTTGCCAGCGTGAAATAAACGCCTGAAGATTTTGCTGCTCCACTTCCTCATGACCAACCCCAACAATTAATGGCAAGGTCATCTGTAATAAGACAACCGGCACTAATTTTTTACGTAAATGTTTATTTTGACGGGTTAATAACCAGCCACCACCACCAAGTGCAAGTGGAATCAGAACAAATGGATTGATGATTAAGGATAAAAGGGTTGTTGCAAATGTATACACGCCAAACGGAAGTGTCACACCAACGATAGCCATCGACGTTGCAATCGCAGTCGTTAATGTTGTATACGCAGCAAAACCAGCGACCTCAACGATGATAGATAGAACGATAACGGAACCTTGTGTCACCATTATTTGTCGGACTGTGTCATTTGTTAACTCATCAATTTGCAGTTTTTCTTTCAGTTGTGCCTGTTTTTCAGCAGGTAAATCCATTAAAAATTGATGGATTTTCTCAGTGAAATCATTACGTTCTTTATCATTGAACTCTTTGAACTTCCCATCAAATGTTGAAAATACCTTTTGCATTTGATAATGAATCATGAATTGAAGTGCTGATTTATCATCGGCACTATGTACAAATTCCTTATATTCTTTCTCATCTTTAAGCATTTCCTCATGGGCACTTTGAATAATATCTGCACATTTTTGTTCAATTTCAACTGCTGTATCATAATGGGTGCCTTTTAGTTCATAGATTTCAGTGAGCTTTAAAAATAAATCAATTTGTAGTGCTTCATCTGAAATATGTGCGAGCTTTTCGATTTCTTTTTCGAGTGAAGCATTAAAATGATCGACATCCTTATTGAATAAATCTTTTGTTTTTGCGCTAATAAGGCTGACGATGTTTGTTTTAAAGAGCAGTGAATAAATCATCCGTAACTCTTGTCCTTTTAAATGGACTAAAGAAGATGTCAGTAGTTTACCATCCATGTGTGCATTCCCCCTCTATGTAACTCTATTGTATGATGAAATGAGCTGACAAGCATTATGAAATTTAAAAAATTTAATTTTCAGAAAACTATTGACTTCTTTTCTGGAACACTATAAACTTGCTTTCAAGATAACAAAACAAGCCTTGATTGGAAATAGTAGAAATGCCGTATGCTTTTAGAGAGCCAGTGGGTGGTGTGAACTGGTACATACAATTTCGAACTCGTCCATGAGCTACAACCTGAACTTTAAGTAGGGAAGTCGGAAGCCACCGTTAAAGGGCAAGACAGTGTATGCTGTCGTTAAGGGGAACGGATTTCAGCAATGACCGTTCAATTTAGAGTGGTAACGCGAGCAAACCTCGTCTCTATTGGATTAAATAATCCTTTAGAGACGAGGTTTTTATATTTTTATTGCTTGTAAATGACATAAATAAATCAAAATGAACTGGAAAAGGGGTTTTGGAAATGAGTAGAAAAATTTGGGTGTTTGATACAACGTTACGTGATGGCGAGCAAGTGCCAGGGGCAAAACTAAATTTATATGAAAAAGTAGAAATCGCTCAACAACTCAAAAAGCTTGGTGTCGATATTATTGAAGCTGGTTTCCCTGCTTCTTCACAAGGTGATTTTGATGCGGTAAAAGCAGTGGCACAGAAGGTCGGTAATACATCGGACATCATGATTACCGCTTTAGCACGCGCGGTGAAGTCGGATATTGATTCGGTATATAACGCAGTCAAATATGCTGAAAATCCAATGATTCATATGGTACTAGGCACTTCAGATATTCACGTCGAAAAGAAATTTAGTAAATCCAAAGATCAAATTTTACAAATTGGTGTAGATGCTGTGAAATATGCGAAAACGCTACTACCACAAGTACAGTATTCAACGGAAGATGCATCTCGATCTGATTTTGAATACCTTTGGAAAACAATTGAAGCTGTCATGAAAGCTGGGGCAACAATGATTAACGTGCCTGACACAGTTGGTTATGCAGAGCCTGAGCAATGGGGCGAGCTAATTTACAAGCTGAATGACCGCATGAAAAACTTAGATGATTCGGTATTACTGTCGGTACACTGTCACAATGACTTAGGGATGGCAACAGCGAATACACTGGCTGCAATTAAAAATGGTGCGGACAAAGTGGAATGTACAATTAACGGTATCGGCGAACGTGCAGGTAATGCGGCTTTAGAAGAAGTTGTGATGGCGCTGAAAACACGTGGGGATATTTACGATGTCTTTACGGATATTAATACGAAGGAAATTATGAATACATCGCGCCTAGTATCAAGCTTTATGGGGCTAGATGTGCAGGTTAATAAAGCAATCACAGGAGATAATGCGTTTGCCCATTCTTCTGGTATTCACCAAGATGGACTTTTAAAATCACGTGATGCGTATGAAATTGTGCATCCAGAAGATGTCGGTCTAGATGATATGGAACTTGTGCTAACGGCGCGTTCTGGTCGACATGCAGTGAAAAATGCATTATCGAAGCTTGGCTTTAAAGATTTTGCAGATGAAGAATTTGAAGGCATTTTTGAAGGCTTCTTAAAACTGGCCGACTCGAAAAAAGAAGTGTACAACCACGATTTATACGTCATCGTGGAAAATTATTATGAAAAAGCAGAGAAAAACAATCCAAATAAGGAAAGCTATTCGGATCAATTTTTCGATCTAGAGGATTTACAAATCATTTCGAATGCAACGTTCCCATCTGCAAGTGTGAAAATCCGTCGCGGGGAGGAAATTCTTAAATCAAGCGCGGTCGGTTCAGGTCCAATTGATGCATTATATTCTGCCATTGCGGACATTACAGGCATTGAAGTGAAGCTGATTGAATATAATATTAGCTCGGTTTCTCGTGGTCAAGAAGCACTTGGTAAAGTAAAAATCATCGTCGAGCATGAGGGCGAAAGGTATATTGCAAAAGCAGCGGATACGGATATTTTAAAAGCGTCTGCACTCGCATATATTAATGTCATCAACAGCATTGTCGTTGCGCAAATACAGCCACAACGAGTTGAAGTGAAGGCAACAGTTTAGCCTATTGTATAGGGTGTGTGAAAGACCATATTAATTCCCATGTTATTTATAAAAATGCAATAACTAATGTGAATGCTCCTCATGGCTACGTGCTGTGAGAAGCATTTTTTTAGGTTAATAAAATTTGCTAAGGAAGTAAAGAGGGGATAGAGCAAAGTAACTCACAATATGAGTGCTATAGAAAGGCGACTCCTCCTTCTGTACAATAAAAATGTTAAGAAATCTAAATTTGAGGTGGTATCATGTCTATAAAAGGTCTAAATCATTTGTTGTTTTCGGTATCAGATTTAGAAGAATCCATTCAGTTTTATGAAAATGTATTTGATGCAAATTTGCTAGTTAAAGGTAGAAGCACAGCTTACTTTGATTTAAATGGTATGTGGCTTGCGCTAAATGAAGAAAAGGATATACCTCGCAATGAAATCAGCCAATCCTACACACATGTTGCGTTTTCTATAGAAGAAGCTGATTTTGATCAAAAGTATGAGAAGCTACTGGGGTTGGGTGTCAATATTCTATCAGGTCGCCCTCGAGATGAAATGGATAAAAAATCGATTTACTTTACCGATCCAGATGGTCATAAGTTTGAATTTCATACGGGAACGTTACAAGTTAGGTTGGATTATTATAAACAGCAAAAAACGCATATGGAATTTTACGATTGAAACTTTTACAAATAATGAATTCAAAAAACAAAAGGATTTGAGCACATCCACTCAAATCCTTTTTCTAATAAATAATCGTCAATGTTTGTCCAGCTTCAACAAAATTGGAGTTTAGTTGATTCCATTGTTTAAGTGAAGTGACAGTAACATCATTCGCTTCCGCAATTAACGGCAGTGAATCGCCATCTTCTACTTGAATTGTTTTTTTACTTTGTACCGGTTTGTCATATTGAGCTAAATCGTACTGTGCAATCAACGCATTCAGTTTTTCATTATATTTGGAATCCGTCGCGTAGGAGCCCGTTAAAAACTGGGTCGCAACTTTATAGGAAGCTGCATTGCTTTTGAAAACGCTCGTATAATAATGTTTATTCCAGGACACACCGTTACGAAGCAAGTTCACATAATCCTTTAAAGACTCTTCATAGGAAGCATACTTGCGGAACTCTGCCTGAATCGTTGTCATATTGCCCTCACCATCATCTTCTAACGTTTCAAGCAAAACGGAATCATTTTGATGCTGTCCTTTTATACCAAATAAATTATAGTTTGGGGATGCAGCAAGTCCACTTTGTCCGCTGTTGCTTTCAAGAATGGCTTGGGCAATCATAACGGATGCATATAAATCATGATCAGCACCAAGCTTGCGCGCTGTTTCGGCAATTTCGCCTATGAATTGTTCAACAGCTGGGCCTTCCTCGATATGTTGTGGAGTAGCTGTGTTCGTTGGTGTCGACAAAAAATGGATGAGTCCGAAAATCAAGAGCCCGAGGACGGTCCCTAAAAATAGGGTCGTTAGTATAATCTTTCGTAAAAATGACATGCAAATTACTGATGTTGAAAGCTTACAACATCTTCCTCCTTTCTATCGTAATCAAATTTAGTAATGAAAAGCTTTTAAGTGCTTGAGAAGAGTTTATCATTCTTTTAACGAAATTGGGTGTGAAATAGTTTCAGAGAATAAAATTTTACGATAAAACCGCACTCTTATATGAAGAACAATGGAAGAATTTGAATTGAAATGGTCATTGTTGTAACATTGTAATTTCAAAAGTTAAATTATTATTAAGTACAAACAAAATGCGGGGTGGACATATGTACGAGCCAAAAACAAAAGAAACTGATGAAAACGTTATTGAATTTATTGAAAAGGTAGAGAGTCCTAAAAAACGGGATGATGCGTATAAATTGCTCGAAATATTTAAAGAAGTAACCGACTTTGAAGCGAGAATGTGGGGGCCGAGTATTATTGGATTCGGTGCGTATCATTACGTATATAAAACTGGTCATGAAGGGGACGCACCACTTGTTGGTTTTTCACCACGGAAGGCGAAAATTAGCTTGTATTTTGCACCAGGTGATAGGGCACGTGAAGCGCTCCTTGAGAAATTCGGCAAACATACGACAGGAAAAGCGTGTGTCTACATTAATAAAGTAGATGATATTGATATAGACGTATTAAAAGAATTGATTCGTCAATCGATTTTGTTTTTACAAAGCCAGTATCCTGAAAAATAGGAGAGCGGGTGTACGAAATAATCTGTAGCATGCACACAATTCTCATGCAAATTATAAACTAGAGGATAAAGAAAACATGAATCTTTTTCAACATGGAAAGAGGTGTTTTTGTGTGCTAAGTGAGACAATTCGATCACTAGAAAATGGCTTTCAATTATTTGATTGGTATCACCTTAGCTGGCTGATGTTGACGGTGTTTGTTATTTACATCATGTCTAAAATATATCGTGGCGCGGATTTAGCAGGGCAAATAAAGATAAAAATCCGATGGGCGCTTGCCATTTTGTTATTGGAGAGCATCAAAAATGTGTTATTAATTGGGCAGGGAACATTTTCGTATGATTCATTGCCACTGCATCTTTGCGGTTTGGGTATTTTTATCGTATTGGCACATTCTTTGCTAAAAGGTCATCACATGGATATGCTGCTTTATTGTTTAACGATGCCAGGTGCATTTATGTCGCTTATAACACCGAATTGGACGGATGTTTCAGCGTTTAATTATTTGCATTTTCATAGCTTTTTCTTCCATCTTCTTTTATTTGCCTACCCTGTAACAATGCTGTTATCAAAAGAATTAAAGCTGTCGATAAGTAAAATATGGCAGCCCATTTTATTTTTATGTGTGACCGTTCCAATTATTTACGTCTTGAATGTATTGTGGGGGACGAATTTTATGTTTCTCAACAAAGCGGCGGAAGGAACACCATTGATGCTGCTTGAGCAATATTTTGGAGAGCAGTATTATATTTTAGGCTTCATTGGGCTCGTTCTTATTTTTTGGCTCTTCTTACTTTTGCCAATTGTACTTTTTAAAAATATCTTCTATCGCTCAAATGACGAGTTTCGATAGTTGATAGGACACCTAATATAAGGGAGAAATCATCGTTATTTTAAGTAAATGAAAAGTGGATGCGACAATTTTGTGGCATCCACTTCTTTTACGTTTTACCGATTATGTCCGTAATGCCCTTGGTTGGCAATTGCACCAATTGTACTGACCCAGCGATTTGTATAATTGAAGAAGCCTGCAACATACGCCGCTTCTAATACTTCATGGTCATTAAAACCAGCTGCTCGCAGTAATTCTACTTCCTTCGTTGAGATTTCATTTGGATAACGCGTCACACGATAGGCATAATCACATAAGGCACGCTGCTTTTGTGTTAATTCTGCTGAACGATAATTATATGTTAACTGATCGACCCAGCCTGGATTTTTCGTTAGCCCACGCAAAACATCGCTATGTGACGTTAAGCAGTAACTACAATTATTTGTGGATGATACAACAAGCCCAATCATCTCTTTATCCGCCGTTGATAAATAGCAGGTTTCGTCATTAAATAACGAATATTTAAAGTCTAAAAAGCCTTTGTACTGCGCAGCATTAAGCGGAAGTATTTTAAATAAGTTATTGATAAAGCCGTTTTGTTCTAGCTGCTTTTCGACATGTCCATCGAATAATTCCTGCAAGTCTTGTGGAATTTCTTCTTCGTTTGGCTTTTGTAAGTAAGAGAGCTGTTCATTATATTTACTCATTGTCTTCACCTCCTACAGGCGCAATCGCAAAGCAGCGCGCTGGAAAACCTGTTGCATTTTTAGCTTTCGGGAATGTTGCAAAAATAATCGCACCAACTGGAGGCACTTGATCTAAGTTGGCCATTACTTCGATTTGGAATTTATCTTGTTGCAATACATAATCCTCACCAGCAAAGCCGATTTCCTGCTGTAATAATGATGGATCTGTATCAAATGGCTCGTGTCCTACTGCACCAACATTACGCACTTCAAATAAGAATTTCAACGCATCCACTGACCAACCTGGATAACGTGAAATCCCGTTTTCATCTTTATTTAACATCGCGTCTTGATCTGGCCAACGCTTTGACCAATCTGAACGCATTGCGACAAAAGCACCTTCTGGAATTTGACCATACTCCGCTTCAAATGCTTCAACATCTTCAATCGTTAGGGCATAGTCATGATAATTTGCCACTTTTTCATGCACATCTATGACGGCTAACGGATATGCAAATTCATCCACACGAATTTCATCGACTAAGCGTGCATTTGGCACAAAATGTCCCGGTGCATCAACATGTGTACCGTATTGTCCTGGAAATGCATAATGATTTACCTTCATAGGTGCTTCTGGAAAATCAAATAATACGGTGTTTTTTAATGGTTCAAAGCCCGGCCAACGTGGTGTATCTTCACCAAAGCTTTGCGTTAAATCAATCCACTTGTATTTTGGTGACTGTAAATCTTTTAATTGATTCCATAAAGTTAAGTTTGTCGCAACTGTCATGAATAAATCCTCCTTAGAATGAGTTTTCTGAATTTACTATAAACTATAATTCATTCCAATTCAAACTATTTTAATAGGAATAATACGATAAATTTCGACATAATAAACTTTAAGAAAAGTATATACCTTTCCTCGAGTGTGTGATTACATTTGAAATGAACAACCAATTCAATTTGAAAAAATAACATTAGCAAGTGAGGATCAACAACATGAACATCACAAGAGAACAATTAGAAAAGAATCAAATTTGGCTATTTGCTATAGCTCTTCTAATTGGAGGAATAGTAGGAATTTCAAAAGAGAGTTTAGGTACTAGTTTAGAATGGATGATTGCTCCGCTTATTGCGATGCTCATGTATGGCATGTTTACCCAAATTCCATTTTTAAAATTACGTGAGGCCATTTCAAATGTACGATTTATCGGGGCATTATTAATCGGAAATTTTATAGCGGTTCCGATTATTGTATGGCTTTTAATTACGTTATTTCCGCTATCCCCACCTATTTTAATCGGTGTTTGTTTTGTTTTACTTACACCATGTATTGACTACGTAATCGTCTTTACGCAACTCGGCAAGGGCAACGAGAAATTAATTTTAGCTGCTACACCCATTTTATTTGTCGTACAAATGCTGTTACTTCCATTGTATTTATGGCTATTTATTGGGGAAGAAATGGCGGGGACTGTACATATAAAGCCTTTCTTAGAAGCGTTTTTACTGTTAATCGTTGCACCTTTAATTTTAGCTGTCATGACACAATTTTGGGCTAAAAAGAATGCATTAGGGGAGAAGGCATTAGATTTAACAGCGTGGTTGCCCGTTCCATTAATGGCAATTGTTTTAATGGTTGTGGTCGCGTCACAAATTGGAAAGGTATATAGTGATTTCAAGCTCATTTTACCTGCCATTCCGATATACATTTTGTTTTTAATCGTTACCCCGTTTGTTTCACGTTTTATTGCATATGCATTCCGTTTAGATACGGAAGCTGGGCGAGCATTAATGTTTAGCACAGGCACAAGAAATTCACTTGTCGTTCTTCCGTTAGCACTCTCTTTACCCGAGTCATGGGCAACATTAGCTGCGGCTGTAATCGTGACACAAACGATTGTAGAGCTAGTGGGAGAATTAATTTATATTAAAGTTATCCCTAAAATGATGTAAGAGTGTACAACGAAAAAACGAGGTGGATGGTGGTATTGGCCGCCAAAAGTTATATGAGAAAAGTGATTGAACCATTTATTAAGAATGAAATTGTAAAAGAAGTACAGGATGGGGATATGATTTATTTTTACGGAACTGCTGAAGAATTGCTTGCAGAGGTTTATTTGGAGGAGCACAAAATAAGTGAAATTACTTTTTATCACAAGGAACTGAACACAAAAGTAGTTTCACGGGAGCAATTACAAGCAATCATTAATCAAGTGCAGCAAGTTTTTCAAAAGGAAGATTATTTTCTATATCACATTTGGGACCTGGATGACTCTTATAATATAGAGTTAACCTTACAGGAGCCTCGTTTTCAGTTACCGATTCATTCAACTGGGATGAGGTTGGATATTACGAAGGTCGGACAGCTGGAGGAAATCCTCTTTTTACAAGATGAAGTCGAAATTACATATCCAGACAAAATCATTTCGAAAGAACAAGCCCGCCAGCTGTTAATCGAGCAACCGTTAATGAAAAAATGCATCCTGCCTGCGAATGATTGGCAATATGGCTATGCGCCAAATCATGAAGTTATGGGTGTTGAAGTGGATGGCAAAATGCGATTTACACGTGATCTCCCTGAAATGAAAGGTGCCGCTTTTAAAGAATTACCAACAGTAGAGCGGGCAACTTATTTACAAGCGTTTTTATTAGGGGGACGAGCTTGTTCAATTGAACAGTATGAACGTGGAGATGGCGAGAGGATTTGGGAAGTGGATGATGAGCTTTTCGAACAAAAAATTGAAGGGAATCCATTTGACCGCGCTTGTATCGTATTAAAAACGATTGTTGGTGACGAATACGCGAATTACTTTTTAGAATCAGTACCGAACCTTTATGCCACACTTGGTATGAAGGATTTGGAAGAAGACATTATTACGTATCGCTTTGTGTATGTAATTGACGACAGCTCATTCGATTTTTTAGCTGTATCTATTTCGGTCCATCAAGCAACGAATCAAATTTGCTCGGTCATGGTTCCGTATATTCCTTATGAAAAATTGAAACGTGCGACACAACCAAAAATTTCGTTAGAAGAAGCGAATGTGATTGCAAAGGGGTTAGTTGATGTAGAGTTGACGTTAGAGCGTGAAGGGTATGGTTCGAACCGCTATCAATTCATTTATTCAATTGATTATCCGACTTCTCCAACACAAGGACACATTCACAATATTGATGGTGAAACAGGGAAAGTCCATTTTGTGGAGACAGGGTTTTAAATTTTGCTGGAACGATTCGTATTTAAATATTGGTAACTATCGGCAATCATAAAATGCGCTACCTCATATGAATGGTGGCGCATTTTTCCGTACAAAAGTCTAATTTTCATTCCACAATTAGGATACTATAATGGAATGAAAGGAGAGTTTTAATTATGGAAATCAAACGCTTGACGTTGCAAACGGATAAATTACAAAGTATGAAGGAATTTTATACGAATGATTTAGGTTTTTCGCTTTGTGGTGAAAGTCCAACTAGTTTTCGAATTCAAGTAGGGAAAAGTGTATTAGAATTCACAAACAGCAATGTAGTAGGGAAACCTTATTATCATTTTGCACTGAATATTCCATCCAATCAATTTCAAGAAGCAAAAACTTGGTTGAAAAGAAAACAACCGCTTCTATTAGAAGATGGTGAAGACGAAGCGGATTTTCCGTTTTTTCCAGCACATTCTTGCTATTTTGAAGATCCAGCAGGCAATATTGTGGAATTGATTGCGCGTTATCATGTGAATCCAATGAGTGAATTGCCTTTTTCAATTGATAGCATTTTAAATATTAGTGAAATTGGGTTAATCGTAAAAGATGCGCCAGTAGTTGGTGAGCAATTAAAAAAGATCAATCTTATTAAAAGTGATAACGCACCAATTACTAACGCAACACTGAGTTTCATGCAAGATAGTAAAAATGGCGTCTTTATCATTTTAACGGGAACAGGTAGGAGATGGCTGTTTTCTAATAAGGTATCTAAAGTTTTCCCTATGAAAATAAACATGGATAATCATTATTGTTTAGGGATCGATGGAAATAATGGATTTTTTATGAAAATAAATACGGATTGAATCTATTCTGAATAGGTTGCACGAACTAGTATAGTATCATTTGTCACGCCGAAATAATCGCCATGTATCATGATATGGAAAAATGTGAGTGTCCAGACAGATTGACTTTAAATCTTCGGACAATTTATTAATTCACGTAGGCTATGGACGGGGCTTCACATTCTAATTGTCAGTGCAGTCGTTTTCATCCAATTGATAATTTTACAAACCTAATCCCCTTCCAACAAGCTAAGAGTTGGAAGGGGTTTGTTTTTTCTGGATTGTCATAGTTACTTGATTAATAGTTTGAAATACTTTTTAATAACGGAAATATCAGGAAAATGTTTTTTTTAATAACAATTGTATAACATCTCTTATTTCTTGCTATTTTTACCTCTATTTGCAAAAGATATTAAGTGGAGCAGAAGCGCAAGGGAAGGGGGCGAATGAGAGCTCACAAGCAATGAGTGAAATGACAATTGGTATTTAACAAGTAGCAGAAGCAACGTCCTCTGCATCAGAAGAACAATTGGCGTCAATGGAGGAGATTGCTACTTCCACATCTGCCTTATCTAAGATGGGCGAAGATTTACAGAACCATGTGAATAAATTTAAAGTATCATAGGGTGTTACTTCATGCTATAAGGAAGTGTAGCGCTGTATAGAATTCAAATCGCTTATTTTTAGCAAATAGAAAAAATACAACCTTAAGAATAAATAACTTAAGGTTGTATTTAATTAGGTTGTGTTTTTAAGATTAAAAGAATTTTCATTACCGAATTCGATGAATGGACCAAACGATCCCACCAGAGTTAGCCCCCCCTAAATTCAGTGTCAAAGTTAAGCCATTTGATTCGTAAAAGAGGTCAATTGTATCCCCAGCGGTTAATTCGACATCACCTGTTAGTGTAACCGTACCATTCCCTAATATCGCACGTAAAGTTAAAACAAGAATGATGTTCACGTTTAATAATGGAAATAAGCCGCTAATTAAATTGGACGTTCCATTTCTACGAATAGCGAACGAAGGGTTAATACTTGCCCCTAATGTAAGGCTAATCGCTACACTTGTAGAGTAGTTAATGGTCGCTTCTAAACAATACCTTCCAGTAGTCGGAACTGTGAATATTCCTGTCGCAGCATTGAATGTAGGTGATGTGTAAAAAGGAGATGCCACACTCCAGTTATTTATAGTAGTAGATGAACTAACGGATAAAGTTTGCTTGAAAGCCGAGAAACCTTCTATAAAAGCAGGTCCGGTAGCGCCAGTAGGTCCAGTGTTCCCAGTAAATCCGGTAGCGCCAGTAGGTCCAGTAGGTCCAGTGTTGCCGGTAAATCCGGTAGCCCCAGTAAGTCCAGTGTTGCCAGTAAATCCGGTAGCGCCAGTAGTTCCAGTGTTGCCAGTAAATCCGGTAGCGCCAGTAGGTCCAGTGATTCCAGTAAATCCGGTAGCGCCAGTAGGTCCAGTGATTCCAGTAAATCCGGTAGCGCCAGTAGTTCCAGTGTTCCCAGTAAATCCGGTAGCCCCAGTAGGTCCAGTGATTCCGGTAAATCCAGTAGCTCCAGTAGGTCCAGTGATTCCAGTATATCCGGTAGCCCCAGTAGTTCCAGTGATTCCAGTAAATCCGGTAGCCCCAGGT